>NZ_JAJRBM010000092.1 GCF_028679455.1 Methanospirillum sp.
GATGGTCCCGCTGATCATGGATCCGGGCACTATTCCAGCCCCGGTTCATCTGCTGAAAGGATGGAACATGATCGGATTCCCTGGAATCCAGCCGGCACCAGCAGATGACGCACTGGGTTCGCTCGATCAGTCATGGTCCTTTGCCATGGGATATAACGCAACGAAACAGCAGTACGAACCTCCCATATTCAGGGAAGACGGCGGGAACGTATTGATGTATCCTACTCACGGATACTGGATTCACCTTGACCGGGACTGGGATCTCCAGCCGATTACCGGGTAAAAAAGGTTAGATTGAGTCGATAAGACTCTTGAGTCCTGCCTTTCCAAGTTTCATTGCAACCTTCGGGTTGGCAGTGATAATATTTTTGATAAGACTCAGGGTGTTAAACTCGCTCATATTCATCTTTGCAACCGAGTGGATGATTGAATTCAGATCATCATCGGTCAGTTTTACAAAGACTTCCTTGATCTGGTAATTTCGCTCAAGTGCCTTGCCCATGTATGAGGCCCGCCAGGTCTCATCATATTTCATGAGTGCTTTCCTGCTTACATCACCCTTGGCCAGGGAATCGACCGCAACCTCTCCTGCAGTTTTTCCAGTATACAGGGCATTGTAAATTCCTCCACCAGTCAGGGGGTCAGATACGCGGGCAGCATCACCAACGATCATCAGACCGTCTGCTACGGTTGACTCAAGCGGCTTGCAGATTGAGACACCGCCGGCAATCAACTCGATGGTTTTGCCATTTGGGAAGTGCTGCTTAACAAACCGGTTCAGGTAATCTATCGGCCTTATTCCGGGTTTACCACCCCGGTCTCCACCGATACCGATACCGACGTTCGCAGTCTTTTCACCTTTTGGGAATATCCAGACATATCCACCCGGTGCTACATCATTCCCGGCAAAGAACTCGGTTGCGTGGGGATCGATATCACTTCCGGTCATCAGGTACTGGGCACAGGTCTCCATCTCCCGAAGTGGTACAGTGGTATTGACCCCGCACCAGCGTGCAAACTTTGATTCAACTCCGTCTGCCGCGATGGTTACTCCTGCTCTGACCTCGGTGACGGTGCCATTATATTCAAGGAGGGCACCTTTCACAACCCCATTCTCCATGACCGGAGAACAGGCACGGGTCTTGACCATGATGTCAGAGCCGGCTGCAGCTGCCTGCCATACCAGTTCGCGGTCAAACACCTTGCGATGGAGCACATAACCGACTTCAGAACCTGCTTTTTCAGGGTTCATCTCCATCCTGAATCCGTCAGGAGCAATGAGATGAGCACGTTCAATCTCTGCTGCAACCCAACGCTCATCAGGCTTCATGAACTCACGCAGCAGTTCTTTTCCGACTCCTTCTGCGCACCTGACCGGAGCGCCCGGAGCCGGCCGTTTCTCGACCATCAGGACAGAGAGACCTTTCTCTGCAGCGGTTTTTGCCGCGAATGCCCCCGCAGGTCCTGCTCCGATCACCAGCATATCGTAGGTGCTCTTCATTTCTTAACCTCCAGTGCCCCGAGCGGACAGGCACGGACACAGATGCCACAGGTGATGCAGGTATTCGCATCAACATCCAGATAGGCATCAATCAATTCAAGTGCACCTTCCGGGCATACTGAAATACAGCAGCCACAATAGGCACAGATGTCCCTACGAACGCTAATCATTCCTTATAAGGTGGGAGGGAGACTCCTTTAACTATTCTGTGTCTGTCATGTGAATGTTACAAAAAAAAGAAGTATGAGGGAGACACAATTGACGGTCGACAAGGTGGCGCAGGGAGGAGGCTTACCCCAGTTCAAAGGAGCCGTACTTTCCACCGCCACCGGGATGAAGAATTATCCTTCCTTCCCTGAATGCAGCAATGGCGTCACCGAGTTCCTGATGAAACTCCCGCAGATCATCTGGAGGTGTCTCGGTCAGTATTGAGATCTCGTTTCCGAACCTTGCCAGGCACTGCTGGTAGAGTTCTGAACACCGTTTTGTGGTTGCCGAACAGGTCCCGAGTGTCCGTTGGATGATCTCTGCCAGAGGAATGATATGAAGATAGGGGGGGCGTACGGTTGTAGTTCCTGATGAAAGCTCTTCTGCCCGCTCCCTCACCCCTTTTTTAATCCTGCCTTTGTCTGCAGGACACTTCCATTTGAAATTTTCAGCCTCGGCAAGAGAGTAAGGAGTAAAACAGCGGGTACATGCAGTCCGGTTATACTTTCCCTCTTCAGGGAAGAATCCGGCATTCATGACGATCCTGCCTTCCCTGATAGCATCAAGTATGTCACTGGTTCCCGGGCTGCCAGTTCTGGTCTCAATCCTGGTGAACTCACGCCCGAGTTTTGCAGGCTCAGGACTGTGTGCGTCTGAATTCGTGAGAAACGGGACACTGGCCAGGTCTGCTATCCTGTTTCCATACCCGCTGTCTGCGGAGAGTCCGAGTTCAAGAAAGTCAATTGGTTCATTACCATAGCAGGAGGAGACCGAATTGTGTGCAGCATACAGGGAGGTCCACGGGGTGAAAGCATGGGCCGGGCCGATCATTCCTCCGAGTTCGTGAACCCGCTGTGCAATCGCTTCACCCGGCAACCTGACCTGTGGTCTGCCATTTTTAGAAATATTTTTGCTGAACTGACTCAATTCATCAGCGATATCCTGCGCTACCCCAAAATCAGGGAACAGGATGAGATGATGAACCCGATCAGCCCCTTCAACCTCGGTGGTTGGAACTACGATCATATCATCAGGGACAGTTGTCTTCTCCCACATCTCCCGCCAGACCGGGTGGAGAATGTCACCAGTACCGATAACTGAGATGCCTTTCAACCGACAGCCATTCAGCATCGGATCAGGCAGCATCCGGGGAGATGAAGCCATCGAAAAACAGGAATGGATATGAAGATCGATAGTAAGAAGCATACCTAGCCGATATAGGAGAGTTCTTCTTCAGACTTCTTCTCCTGCTCAAGAAGTCGTTGCACCGCAACTTCCATCTCACCGGCACGCTCATTCAGGTTTGACGGGTCGATGGAGATGCCAATGAGTTTAGTCAGAACCTCCAGAACCAGTGCAGCACTTTTCGGATCCACGAGATAACCAGATGTCTCGCCCATCAGACAAATTCCTTCGATACCAAGCGGAGCAGAAAGCCCGAGCATCAGTCCGGCTGCTCCGATGATGCCTCCACCAGGCTCGCCATCGCCAAAGACACCACCTGCATTGGTCACCAGCTCAGAGAGTTCAGGCTTATTCACGGCTGCGATGACCCTGGGAGTATCGATAAAGTGGCCTACTCCATATCCTCCAATGGTATAGATACGCTGCACCCCGAGTTCATGGGCGATATTCACGTACTCCTGAGACAAGAGATAGTGTCCTTCATTGGAGGTACTTTGGAAATCACCAATGAGAAATAGGAATGAACCTTTTTCGCCGGCATAGCGGTAGAGTTCATTATTACAGAGCCTGACAACCCCGCCGTCACCTATGATGACCTGTGGGGGGAAAAAAATCGAATGAACCTCTGCAATCTTTTCTGCACCAAGTTCCTGGATCATATGTTCGGCAACAAGTTTGCCGACATGACCGATACCAGGCAGACCTTCGATCATCACCGGAGCGGTCCGATCTTCGGGAGCTACCCCTTCATTATATACAACCGAGATATCTTCCATCATCTGGCCATTCTCCGGTATTGTCCAAGCCGGTCCTGTGGAGAATACCGGGCAGGATGCGGGGTTACCGTGGGATGTCCACACTGTGGACAGGTTTCAGAAAGAGTATAGAGATGGTCAACAGGACACTGCCTGATACGACCTTTCATGCGTGTTTACCAGCCTTAGCCTTCCGGGTGAACCGCCCCTCTCCCCCGGCACGTTTCATGACCCCGATAGCGGCACTGGAAGCCTTCTCAAGAGCCTTCTCAGCGTCCTTATAGTTAGGGGCAGAGACCTTAATCCGGTAATTTGGAGCACCGAGGTAGATTATCTCGACATGCTCATCTTCAGATTTGGGTTCTGCACTCCGGAGAGCACGCCTGATGATATTGACGCCATCCGATTTGGTAGACTGCAGGAAGAGATCACCTGCAATCGTAACGGTGGGCAGTTTGACATTCTCGCTTGCTATCTTGAACAGTGCATCAGCAATTGGTTTTTCCAGACCAAGTTTGTCAAGGACACCGCGTCCTTCCTGGACAAATTCCTCAAATGCCGGGTGAAGATCAGAATATTCACGATACAGTGCATCAGTGATCGCAGGTATTGCATCCTCACGACCGGCTTCTTTTGCAGCAAATCCAATCCACTTTCGTGCTTTGGATTCGTTCTTCCATATTCGAATCTTTTCGCGGCGCTGATGTTCGTTGACGTCCTTGAGAGAGAGATCGATATGACCTTTCTGCGAATCGACGTTCAGTACTTTACAGACAACCTTCTGGCCTTCCCTGATGTGGTCTCTGATGTACTTAATCCAGCCGCGGGCGATCTCCGAGATCGGGATCAACCCCTCCTGATCGTTGTATTCGTCAAGAGATACAAAGGCCACAAAGTCCTTTACATTCTTGACCGAACAAACGACCAGTTCGCCTAATTCGGGCCAGTTTCTCTCTTTCTCTTGCATTACCTGCTCACTCAAATGCAGTTATGATATCTGCTTTGATTTCTGCTTTTCCACCGGTTGGGGTGGCAAGGACATGACTGCAGACGACACAGGCAACGGTGCTGCTTGCCTTCTCAAAGATGAGTTGTTCGTTCTCACAGTCAGGGCATTTTACTTTGACAAACCTGCTTCGGTTTTCACGTTTTGCTTCTACCATCAGTCTCACTCCGTAAGTTCGTACTTGGCTACGCGGTAGCCGGCTCTCAAATGAGCTTTGTGACAGGAAGTACAGCGGTACCGTACATTGATCTTTTTGGTGGGCTTATCGCCTCCAGGAACCTTGGAGAACTTACCCATGTTACCGACACGACCGCGGCGGGCTTTCTGGCGATCAATCCAGTGCAGACCGGTGGTCTTACCCTTCTTAACCTTTTCAATTTCGTGTTGCTGATGACTGCGACAAAACGGGCAGTATGTCCTGAATTTTGATGGCATCTTCATAAAATGAGCCTCATCTGGGTATAGAGAATACCTACATTATTAGCCCGGATTTATATTTAAGACTATGTCGCGTTCCGTCAGCACTTCTGCATTTCTTCGTGGCAGGGTGATGATATCTCCGGTTGTCAGTTCATAGGTTCTCCCATCCACGCCCATAAAAGTCTCCATGTCTGCAAGTACACTGACAAGTACATACGAATACGGCTCATCATCCTCTTCATCTGATGGCGTCCAGCCTTCCTCCTGCTCATATGCGCGTTCAGCAGAGGAAATAACCTGGGCAGGAGTGTCAGGGTGAGATAGAGAGCCAGGATCTCCATCAGACATCACGGGTGATTCATCAGGAGACACAAGCGGATCAACTGACTGGGTGAGCGGAATATCAGAGAGCCGTTCAGGGATCTCAACCCGGATCAGTGGCTGGTTTCTGGCACCACCCACCCGCCATTCAATGAGGGAGGATCTGCATAGCCGGATCCCGTCCACGACTCTGTTGAACATGTCGAGTTCAGCGGGGATGAGCATCCGGAGTTCTTCCCGGTCAATATAAGATCCATCTGCCTGGCTCTGCGCAATAGAGATGATCTTCTCGGAACGAAGATGAAAGAGTTCTTCAGCCGTAGTCCTGATACTGGCAACCTTCTCGATCAAAAGCCGTGCTTCATCAGAGAAGGGATCATCCATGATGATAACCTCCTGCTGGAGGGTTTTTACCAGCAGCGCTGTGGTCTGATAGAGATCATGGGGAATAGAAACCAGGGTTCCGCTATCCCGCTCGGTAAGAAGAATGCCTCTGAGATCTTCAAGATGCAGAGGAGCCACCTCCCGCAATTTCTGCCATCCCGCGGCAACAGAGGAACAAGGCCACAGCTTCAGGAACCTGCTGGACTCCGGGTATGATAGGGAAGGTGTTGCCGAGCATCTGGACCGAGTACTCCCGGGGAGCATCAATCACAACGCTGCGATCTCCGAAAGGAACCGCATCAATAAGGGGATCGAAATCAGGTAATTCTTTCACGGTCAGGGGAGTGACCCTGAAACCTGATTTGGCATGCAACGAACCGGGAAGCCTGATAAGCCTCCTGATGTCGGTAGTAACCGGTTCATCAGCCTGAATACCAGCTTCCCGCACCTGTGCATACAGCGGGCTTTCTTTTTCAGTTGCCAGGATGGAGAGGATCTCAATCGTGGTCGGATCCCGGGTATTTATCATCCTTGGATCAGTTTCGAGTTGCTGAAGCAGAGCAGGAGCCTGTTGCATGAACCGGGTCGCCCTCGTATCACCGATACCCCGGAGTGAACAGAGGGAGGCCTTTGCTTCTGAGATCGGAAGAGCGGTCATCTGCTGCAGATAAGAGATCAGGCATGAACGATACCGCTGATGCCATCCAAGTCTGCCGGGCAGAAAGTCACTCATCATCCTGCCAGGGCTGATCCCAATTCCACAGATGTAATCGATCAGTTCCCTCCGTTCCTGAGCATCAAAACTCCGGAGTGCAATCTCCTGAACATGGAGATGATATCCCCTCCCCCCTGAGAAGACAAGCCTGACCGTGCGCATATCAATCCCAAGTTCCTCGTCAAGAACATTGACCAGTTTTATCGCCTCTTCCTTGATCCGTTCCAGCATGAGGTGATAGGATCCTCTCAGTATGTGATCAGCATCAAGGTCAAATATCAGGTCTGCGCCCAGCCATTCCTTGTCAGCCATGGTTGCCGCCTGGGGAGTACGGTAGTAAGCGGTTGAGTAGTAAGCATGAGCGGGAACGAGGTTTTTAATATAAACCTGCATCTCTTCAGGGGAGCCAAACCCGATATGCCTTCGCATTCTGATATCGTCAGGGTAATTTCCTTCAAAGAAGATGAATCCGAACTCACGCTGACCTGAAGAAGAAGGAGGGGTGATCTGGACCCTGCCGTAATATTCGGTGAATCGTTGCCTGATAAATGTCAGGGTAGCTGCTTTCATGCCGGTGTCAGATCCCTGATCATGTAAGGTCCGGAGCGTTCATAACCGAGTCGGCGATAGTATGGACGCACCCCGATTCCTGCCATGATAGCAACCCGGGAAAAACCCGCAAGAGCAGCCTGTCGCTCTGCTTCTGCAAGGAGTTCAGTCCCGAAACGACGGTGTTGCCGGTCATTTCCTGCTCCGGACCTGCCTATCGGAACAACCCTGCCATATACATGTAGCTCGCGGATAAATGCTGCCTCCCGGGTCTCGGGACGCCAGGTATCTCCGGGGAGCCGCAACCGTGCAAATCCAATCAGGGAGTCGCCTGAAACAAAACCGATAAACCGCTCCTCGCCTCCGCAGCAGTCATACGGGAGGGTCTGTAATACCACATCGTCATCAGAAGAGTGTCGGCCGATCTCCCGGCATCTGATACACCGGCACACACCTCCCTTCTCCGTGAGCCGGTGTTTGGCAAGTTCTCGGAAGTTGGAGTGTCGTGATCCTGCCAGGATACGATCTGCAGGGATATCCCGTTGGATGCGCTGAAGCCTGCAGTACTCAGGGATGGCTGCCTTGGCATCTGCAACGATATCGATCAGTTCTTCCTCAGGATATACATCATACCCGCCCTGCTTCTGCAGTTCTTCGATCCCGGTACCAGGAGTGATCAGAGTCGGGTAGATCTTGAGAAAATCTGGTTTGAACCTTGGATCACTGAAGAGTTCCCTGAACATGGCCCGGTCCCGTTCAGGATCACTACCGGGAAGGTTGGGCATCATGTGAAAGCCGACTTTGATACCTGCATCCCGGAGCAGGGTGTTTGCGGCAACGGCATCGGCAACGGTACATCCCCGCTGGTTCAGTTCCAGTACCCGATCATCCAGATGCTGCACCCCAAGTTCTACCTTCGTAACCCCGAGTTCAAGCATCCGGCCTATATGTTCACGTTTGCACCAGTCCGGACGGGTCTCAAACGTGATTGCCACACACCTGACCCGTGCCTCTTCATTGCCGGCATAGATGATATCCCGCTGCCCGGGGACAAGCGGGACCGGCGTGCTGATTGGAGGGGCAGGGATATCCGCTGCTCCGGAGTCCAAGTGCATCTGAAGACGGGGAGAAACCGGAACGACACCATACTCGTTCATCGCCCTGATGCAACTGGAGGTAAACCATTCCTGATATTCAGCATCGCGGGCAGTAATGGTCCCTCCCATGATGATCAGTTCAGCCTTGTCAACATGATGGCCAAGTTGTTCAAACTGGGAAAGACGGGCAGCAGTCTGATCATATGGATCGAATCCGTGGAGGAAGGCCCGTCTGGCTGCCGGTTCTCCTCCGGTATAACTCTGGGGTGAATGATACTCATGATCCGGTCCCCCCGGGCAGGGCAGACATTTCCCATGGGGGCAGGGAGCCGGGGATGTCATCACCGCGACCGGGGCAACTCCTGAAAGTGTTCGCGACGGTTTGACCAACAAGATAGGGCGGAGCAGTTCACGCTCTTCGCTGGTGGCACATGCAAAGATTTCAGAATTTCTGGGAACACGCTTGAGCCGGTATTTTTTACAGACCGTGGCAACGGTTCGACGGAGATTGCAATCTGCAGGGTCAGATGTTAAAAGAAGGGAGACAATCTCCCGATATGCAGTCTCTTCGTCCATTCTGTTAGTTTTCAACTGCTATTTCGGGGGTGACCATGTCAGTAAACCCTACCATAGAGGGCTTATGCTGTTGCATTTTAATATGGTCAACGATCTCCTGCCCAAGAACGAGGATAGCTTCTTTATGTGACCTCTTATTCTTGTGGATATGGACAGGAGAGATGTGCAGAGTATCATACTGATCAGTGGGGACTTCTTCACTGGTCGTTGTTTCATAATACTTCTTAACGTGGACAAAAAGCATGTGTAAATGTAACAGTTCTTCCTTCTGCACTCTATCACCTGGAACACTCAACAGGTATCTCCACCGGGTTCAGGATATAGGTTGTGGAAATGGTTTATTATAGGGAAAGTGAAGAAGAGCGCATATCTGAAAATACCTGCAATACTCTTTTGTTTAATGCGCTTTCAGTGTAGAGATGGCCAATATGAGATATTTCAAAGAATTATGCAGATAAATTTCATTGGCTGAATATAAATGATTTAGGAGGAGATTTTTGGGAGTCCATCAGGGAGCGGAATCACCCTGACCATCACCGGAGACAGCCCTGACCGACACTGAATCTGGTCTTCCGGCAGTAGCTCGGTGATGATATATTTCTGACCACTGGTAATGCCTGCCGGGTGGCAGTCAGCATACCATTCACATACTTCATCACACTCGGGAAGTTTGATCAGAACGGTGGTATTCTTCTTTGCCTGCTCAACCGGCACTCTTACATCAACCGCAGCTTCAGTCACATCAACGGTGACGGTTCCCTTCAGGTGAACCGGGCATGAATGGCTTGCTGCCCGGATGGCAACCACCTCATACCTCTTTCCAATCTCAAGATTGTGGCAGACCCGTGAGATGGAACAGGACTCACAAGCCTCGGTTTTTCCATCATACACGAACTGGAACCCGGGCTTCGCATATGCTGCTCCTACGATCGTAACCCTGGTCTTCTTCGGTTCCATTATTACTCCTCGTACAGCATCTGCACCAGGTGCTCAGCCGATTCTCGGGTGATGCCGGTATCAAGGATAGTAAACCGCTCAGGCCTGATATCCTTTGCGCTGAGCAGAGCCTCAACGATGACCTCGTTCGGAATCTTCAGTTGTTCAGGAGTGGTAGGTGCACCGATACGGATCAGTGACTGGCGGATAGATCGCCAGTCACCTCCATGCAGATACATTGTCATGATCGCACCAAGACCACAGATTTCCCCATGAAGAGCAACCCCGGGCATGATCCGTTCAAGTGCATGACCGAACTTATGTTCCCCCCCTGATGCAGGACGGGAAGATCCGGCTATGCTCATCGCTACCCCTGATGAGACCAGGGCTTTGACCACGATCCAGGCACCTTCTTCCTGTCCCGGCTTGATCATGCCTGAATTCTGAACCAGAATCTCGGCAGTCATTCGCGAGAGTGCCACCGCATACTCACTGATCTCCTCACCCCGCAGGCGGTGAGCCAGTTCCCAGTCTAAAATCGCCGTGTAGTTTGAGATGACATCCGCACACCCTGAGGCAAGCAACCGGTGTGGAGCCCGGGCAATGATACCCGTATCAGCCACGACTGCAATCGGTGGATGTGCTTCGACTGAAACACTCCCGTTCTCGGTTGGAAGAGTGGCCCGCCCTGATACGATCCCATCATGGGACGCTGCGGTCGGTATACTGATGAACGGAATATCCAGATTGTATGAGACTATCTTGGCAGTATCAATAACCCGACCTCCGCCGACGCCGATGATAAACTCGGCACCAGATTTCTTTCCAGCCAGTTCTGCTTCCCTCAGAATACCGGGATCAAGCCGGGTAGCAGAGAACGGAGTGATCTCAAACTTCCCCTCAAGAACACTTGTTACCTGGTTACCAGCCACTTCGCGGGTTGCACTCCCGGTTATACAAAGTGCAGATCTTCCGGGTTTGATATCAGAGAGAATATCGGGGAGCTGTTCTATTGCATTATGGCCGACAAGGACATCACGGGGGAGCTGTGTCCATCGCGATTTGGAAAAATCCCTCCTCCTCAGCACATTTATGTCATCTGCACTCATGTAGCTCTCAGCACATGATTAGGGAATTCATATACAAATACTACATAGATCCCATCCGGTATGGTCAGCCCTATACACTCGTCGATACGCTGACCTATGCAGTAATTCTGATCATCTGTGTCTGGCTGATCTACCGGTGGCTCAGCAGGAGCAGAATTGCAGTTGACCGGGAGTTTGTGTATGCCCTTATTCCCTGGGTTATCCTTGGAGGTCTGCTCAGAGTAGTTGAAGATACCGGATTTGCCGGACCTGAGTGGGGAATCCTGCTCACTACCCCCCTGATATTCTTCCTTATCTTTGCACTGGCAGCACTGGTACTCTGGGGTCTGTGGCTGTTTGAAAAGTGGCAGATCATCACCGGGTTCAAACGGGCATTCGGGATAGCCGGGTGTATCGCAAGTCTTGTTACCCTCACGTTTTTGCTCTGGTTCGGGATTTCCACCACGAGAGTTGACTGGATGGTGGCCGCCACCATTCTATCCATGGCAGCGGTAAGCACCGGTGTTGTATACGGGCTGATCAGGTATGTCTTCAAGTGGGAGTACGTTTCAGACCGGCTCTACCAGCTCCTGATCTTTGGACATATGCTTGATGCAAGTGCGACCAGTTACGGGATCGACCTGCATACAGTCAGGTATGTCGAGCAGCATGTGGTCGGATCAGCACTTATAACCACGACCGGGACGGCATTTGTGATGTTTCCCCTCAAACTCCTTGTGATTACTCCCGGCATCTGGATTCTTGAGCAATATCGCCGGTCTGATGAATCAGGAGCTGAATCAGGGATCTGGTATCTCATTATCCTGGCGATGATCATGGTGGGTATGGCTCCGGGTATTCGTGATATGCTCAGAATGGTGCTCTATGTCTGATCGACCCTGGCAGGATGAGGAACCAGTACCGGCCCCCAAGGTCGTGGGAGCACTCGGACAGTTCACTCCAACCCAGCAGGAGTTTCTGCGGTACTTCGGGGTCTCGGTGCTGGTGTTTGTCATCGGATGTATTGGCGGATTTTTCACCTCGCAGGCAGACCCGGCCTTTGGTGAGTCGCTCATGAACCTCTTTAAAGAGATGATCACGAACGATATCATGACAGATACACCACCGCTCCTTGCAGTGCAGTTGTTTTTGAATAACCTGGAGTCCTGTGTCTTGCTCTTTCTCGGGGGGGCAATCTTCGGGGTTATCACCCTGTTAGTCCTCTCATTCAATGGGATTATTATCGGAGGAATCCTTGAGATAGTCAGGGACAAGACCGATATCGTGGTCATGCTTGGCTCCATTATTCCTCATGGGATCTTTGAACTTCCGGCAGTTCTGGTCTCTTCTACTCTCGGGATGATGCTCGGAAGAGCGGTGATGCTGGAACTTACCGGCCAGGGTGATGCAGCTGCCCGGGCATACTATCTCGGAACCCTCTTTGTGAAATATGTGGTTCCGTTCATCGCAATTGCGGCATGTATAGAGGCATTTATCACTCCCGCAATCATAGAAATGCTAACATAGGAGCAGTGTAATGGAAGAGCAAGAGGCGACTCTCCCGCCAAAAGCGGAATTCTCAGAATGGTACAACGATATCCTCTGGCGTGCAGAGATCATGGATGTACGCTACCCGGTAAAAGGGCTCTATGTCTGGTTCCCGTTCGGATTCGGGATCCGCAAACGGGTATACGGAGTCCTGCGTGAACTCCTTGATCGTGACCATGAAGAGGCACTCTTTCCACTGCTCATCCCAGAAAACGAGTTCATGAAAGAGGCTGAACATATCAAGGGATTTGAGGAGGAAGTTTACTGGGTCACCCATGGAGGGACCAGTCCGCTTGATGTGAAACTGGCTTTGAGGCCTACCAGTGAGACTGCTATCTATCCAATGTATGCACTCTGGGTAAGGTCGCATGCCGATCTGCCAATCAAGGTATACCAGATCGTTAACACGTTCAGGTACGAGACCAAGCACACCCGCCCGCTGATCCGGCTCCGTGAGATCACCTCGTTTAAAGAGGCACACACGGTTCATGCTACCTGGGAGGATGCAGAAAAGACCGTGGAGGAAGCAATCGCCCTGTACCGCGAGTTCTACGATCGGATGTGTATCCCGGTTCTGATCTCAAAGCGTCCTGACTGGGACAAATTCCCGGGTGCTGATTATACCATAGCGGTGGATACGATCATGCCGGATGGACGGACATTACAGATTGGAACGGTTCATCATCTCGGGGATCACTTCTCACGAACCTTCTCGATCTGCTACGAGGATCTCTCCGGTCAACAGCAGTATTGCTTTCAGACCTGCTACGGGATATCTGAACGTTCCATTGCAGCCCTTATCAGCCTTCATGGTGATGACCGGGGACTAGCCCTGCCAGCCGAGGTTGCCCCGGTACAGGTGGTCATCGTTCCGGTTATCATGAAGAAGCGGGAGGAAGAGGTCGTTGCAGCCGCTGACTCCCTGAAGAAAGAACTTGAAGCAGCAGGATACCGGGTGAAGGTAGACAGCCGTGATCTGCGGCCCGGTGCAAAATACTACTATTGGGAACTGCGTGGAGTGCCACTCAGAATAGAGATCGGACCCCGTGATATTGACAACGGAGTCGTCACCTCGGTCACCAGACTCGGGGAAAAGTCACCAATCCCACGCGGCGAGCTCATAACCGGGGTCCAGGCAAAGATGGCTGAAATGAGTCAGGCAATGAACAGCCGGGCAGAACAGCATGTTAAGGATCACCTCTTCCCGGTGCAGAATGTAGACGGGCTTAAGGATGCAGTCACAAAAGGTGTCGCAGCAGTTCACTGGTGTGGATCCAAAGACTGTGCAGATCAGATCGAAGCAGCAGCAGATGCCAGTATCCTGGGAACTGAAGTAAGGTCAGACCTGATCAGGAATGGCAACGGAACGTGTGTGATCTGTGGAAAACCAGACTCCGTGATGACACTCGTAGGCCGGAGTTACTAACACTTTTTTTCGCGTAGCGCAGTAAAAAAGAGAGGAATTAAGTCCGTCTCCTGGATACTCCGAATACCACCGCTGCCAGGCTTATGAGGATCACTCCTGCAGGCAGACCGGCCCGTGTCGGAACCGGTTCAGCGGTCTGCACTGGTAACGGAGTGGCAGTTGGCACCGGAGTTGCCGGCTGCTCACTGGTCAGGATGGCAGTAATCGGCAGGGTCTGACCCCCGACAACCTGAACCCTGCTGACATACGAAGCGTATCCGTTCTTCTGAAGCGTGAGGGTATACTCGCCGGGGCCCAGATATGAGAGAGTCACCGGAGTTATACCCTGGAATACATGATCCAGGAAGACCTGGGCATCAGCAGGTTCTGACTGGATCTGCAGTGACCCGATTTCCAAACTCTGGGTATCCTCAATTGGGGTAAGTATGGCATTGACGGTCTTTACCTCGCCCCATCCGATGTAGACCGAGGTTGTATACGGCAGATACCCGTCATGCTGAATCAGCAGATCATACGTTCCCGGTTTGATGGAAGTAATGTCAAGATACCCGGTATAGCGAGTTTTTCCCCGGTACTTATCATTCAGATAGACGGTAGATCCGTAGGGTGTGCTGATCACCTGGAGGGATCCTGTCCGGTAATAATACGGGTATGAATTGTAATAATAGGGATAATCATCATCATCCCAATGGTTCGAGGAGACATACCGGTACCGGGATGGGGGATCATTATAGATCGGATACGGGTTACTTACCGGGAGAACCGGGCGATAAACTGGCTCCCGGCGATACGAGGGTTGAGGGTAATTCACCGGCTGGGGTGGATTCACCGGGAGAGCCGGATGATACGCTGGCTGCGGGGTATTTATCGGTTGAGGTTTGAAAGACGGCATAGGGACCGGCTTTTGCGGTGTCGGAGCCGGAACTATTACCGGGGGGGTATTACCAGAGCCTGGACCGGTGACCGGATACGGATTTGGTCTACTCCCTGAACCGGGATTTGAGATCTGATCATGGCGCGAAGGATCAGGTGAGTTCTGAGGCGGGGAGCTCACCGGACTTCGCGTGTCAGGATTGTTGCCATGACCCATTCCCTGACTCGTCTGCGGGTCATTAAGCGAGATGGTAGGTTGGGGAAATCCATAGCGTTCCCCATTCACAGGGGGCTCTGCACTCACCATGCCGATAAAGGCAGCAACCAGCAGGAGTGTTATGACAGTGTAGGTTCTCAGTGACATAAGCACTAATATCGGGTGATCAAAGATGAACTTATCTCAACTTGTCCATGCCTGTAAGAAGATACAGAAGGTTTTCAGATATTCTGTGTAATAATGATCTGATTTCTTTTTGAATTTCGAGGATTATGGTTCACGCTGCTCTTACGATTGCCGGGTCTGATCCTTCGGGAGGCGCCGGAGTTCAGATCGATCTGAAGACATTTGCCAGGACCGGAGTCTGGGGTATGGCAGTTATCTCCGCTCTGACAGCGCAGCATGCCTCCCGGGTATCAGGGGTATGGCCTATGGAACCTGCGATAGTGGAAGAGCAGATTCAGACGTTGCTGGAGGATATGAAACCAGGAGCGGTAAAGACCGGGATGCTAGCCAATGCAGAAATAATCGAGACCGTCATCACCTCGCTTCCTGCTGGGATACCCCTTGTGGCAGACCCGGTGATGATCGCTACCTCGGGCCACCGTCTGCTTGATGCTCATGCGGTAAGAAGCGTCCGTGATCTTCTCATCCCAAGGGCAATCCTGGTCACTCCGAATATCCCGGAGGCTGAGGTACTGACGGGAATGAAGATCACTGATGAGGCCGGGATGATACAGGCAGGAGAGCAGATCCGCGACCAGGGAGCAGAAGCAGTGGTGGTGAAAGGCGGGCATGGTACCGGAGAGGAGTCGGTGGATCTGTTGATCAACAGGGAAGGAGTGGTCAGGCTCTCGTCACTCCGTATGCCATATCCGGTACATGGATCAGGATGCTGTTATTCTGCGGCAGTTACCGGTTATCTTGCACAGGGATACCCGGTTGCTGAGTCATGCCACAAGGGGAAGGAGGTAGTTACTGAGGCAATCCGTGATGCAATTGCAGGATCCGGAGGGATGAGGATGGTCAATCCGGGAGGGGTTCGTGACAATGATTGTTCACAGATCGGAATGAATTGATTCCCGCAAGTTCTTTGCTTTCGATCAGATAACAAATACTGTATGCTGGATCTCAATTCCCTGAACGATGCCTTACGTTCGTTACAGAATGCGGTCCTGGTGACTCAGAATGAAGAGATGATGAACCAGATACCAACTCAGGTAAGGGAAGTTGTAGAAGCAGGTGTGATCCAGAATTTTGAATTTACTTATGAACTCTGCTGGAAATTCATGGTGCGATGGATCTCGGTACAGGTATCTCCAGAAGAAGCATCTCCCCGGACCAAACGGGATATCTTCAGAACTGCTGCCCGTTATGGGCTTATAGAGGATCCAAAGAGATGGTTCAGATACACTGAAGCAAGAAATGTAACATCCCATGCCTATGATCGAAAAAAAGCAGAGATCGTTTTAAAAATAGCACCTGAATTTCTCATAGACGCTGAACAGTTTTATGCAGAATTGGAACGGGTAAATGTTTAATCTGAGCGACGAAGATTATCAGTTGCTGTTGGATATTCTTACGGCTCATCTTTCTGAATGCCAGGTCTATGCATTTGGTTCGCGAGTACAGGGTACCAACCACCGGTGGTCAGATCTTGACTTGTATATCGAGGGGAAAGATCCGGTTTCATCAGAACTGAAAGAAGCATTATCAGAATCAGATCTCCCCATTTCGGTTGATATTGTTGATTCATGTTCTATCACCCCGGCCTTCAGGAAGACGCTTAAAGATTCAAAGATGGTGCTTATCGCAAAAATTGAGTAATGGGAGGGAAGAGAGAATCAAGAGTCTGACATTTATTTATTACCGAGCGGGATGGTGATACCAGTGCTCAGACCACTAACATATCTCCTCGAACCGTAGTGTTCCGGGCAATCCACCACCTCTTAATATCCCCTTAATTTTAAGCATTTTTATAGTTTGGGAGTTTTTTATCATTATTTTGCTCGCATAAAGTAATATTCAAATAGGTTTGGATCATAGAGATGGTTACGCACTCAGGAGGTGCGAATATGTATACAAGAGATGAGGCAGTATCTCCGGTTATCGGTGTTATTCTGATGGTAGCAATCACCGTCATTCTCGCTGCAGTGATTGCAGCGTTCGTATTTGGTATGGCCGGGAATGTAGACAAGACAAAAATTGTCAGCATCGCCGGAGAGCGTGTAAATTCCTCCGCTATAAAGCTAACAAACTTCGGGGGACAGGATGCAGGTAAACTCGCTGATTGGGCATTCAATGTTTCCGTTAACGGAGCTAAACTTGATACCAGTAGTCTTCAGTTGGGAAAAGAGGTTGGATCAATCCAGTACTTCGATGCCGCCAATTCCGGGAAAGATGATGTTGTAGTCACTGCCTGGTTCACTGACGGTAAATCTGGTGTTGTTTATAACTCCAGACTCTAATCTTTTCTTGGTTAAACAATTTATCTCGATGAAAGTACGAACACAGGATTTATCTATCTGTTTAAGAAAGATCAAGCGATACCAACAAATTCTCCTTTCTGTATGATGACTACGCTTTTTTAAGTTTTGAGATATTCCTTATATTTATGAAACGAAGAGGGATTTTTACTCACTCTTATTCACCCGCAGCAACATAATAACCTCATCGGGGTATCGGACAATCCCATACCCAATCATTAGTAGGACTGGAATCCCGAATGGGATAGTTACTCCCGCAGGTCCATGAAAGAAAACCCCGTATTGAATAATTAATGAAGATACCAGTAAAATTACAGAGAAGATAGCTAAAACCCGGATACTTGAAACCTTTCCCGCTGATTCATCATGAAATCAAGATTGCAGAGCAGAATTGCTACCAGATAGACAAGGACACCCAACGCCCATACAAGCAACGAGACAGCCGATATACCACTTATGACTCCTTCTAAAACAAATTTTACATCCTGAAAATAATTGATAAAACTATTCCCATATGGAGTAATCTGATATCTCCAGAAGAGTGATTGTATGCCGATCCCGAGATTATCACCAAGAAAATAGAAATTAAGAGGCACTACAAAAAATCCAAACGAGGTAATAAAAAATATTGTTCCCCAGAGCTTATCATTATCAAAAAAATGTCTAATTCCCAAATCACCCATAAATAATCACCCGCACAACAAAACATTCAGTTATAAAACGAAATATTACAGATTAATCTAACGACATACAAGTTTATGAACTAGAATATTCGAGCCCAGCAACGAGAGAGGGGCCCACGGACTTCCCACCCCATTATAATTACCAGAAAAATGAGAGTTCAAAAAAGTCTGAAAAAAACTGATTGAAATTGAAGGCTGGTTTATACCGCATCAGAGAAGGTCATCTGAGCTATGGTCGGTGCTGCGGTCACACTTGCTACTGTCGTCTTTGGCGTTGAGGTCGAGGTTGACTGAGTGGTCGCCTTGTTTTTCCCTTCGGTCAGCCAGGGTTTCTTCGCCATTATTGCGTCAGATTTGGCCTGAAGTTCCATCGCTGTCTCATCGTCGCAGATCGAACAGCAACTTGGGCAGTACCCGTCTTCAGGCTGAATCTGGGTAAGTGTCGGAGATGCTGCAACTTTTGCAGCAGTCGCAGTTTCAGGAGTGAAACTTTTGGTATCTACAATGGATTCAGAGGAACCTAAGTTCATCGTATTGGCCGCATTACTTTTCCAGGTGCTGAACTTCTGCCACTTATACCACCGCTCCCACCAGCAGCAATAGAGTCCTGCAGTAGTATACGGAGCGGCGTCATCATACGCAAAATTCCAGAAACCTTCGGCTTCTTTTTCCTCAATAAATGCCTTATTTTCATCAGTTGGTTCACGAATACTCCAAGCCGTTTTTGCAGTAGCAGGACCAACGATAAGGAGAACACCCACGATAATGATAATCGCACCTAGTAGCATATACCGGCGATCCATAGTATTTACTTATTAGCAAACTGGAGGTATCAACCTTTCCTGAATGACACCCGGAGGAATCACAACCTCCATCGTGATGAGAGGGAGGGAGGCATTGAGTTTCACACAAAATTTCACAACCGGTAGTTCGAAAGAGAGATTCTTTGGAAGCAACAGTTCAAAGAATAGAGTTTAGAATCTAAAAAACATAATTTTATAAAAGGAGGAACTAAATTTCTTTCCTTCAAGTGGATCACTTCATACCTGAATACGTACATTCAGAATATCAGAAATGATCTCATAACGATACCATGCCGATAAACTACGTGGATACCGGATATGTGCTGATCTGTTCAGCAATGGTCATCTTCATGACCTTCGGGGTCGGGCTGTTCTATGCCGGACTGGTGCACCGCAAAAATATCATCTCCATGCTGACGCTCTCCTTTGTCTCCTTTGCCCTGGTCTCACTCCAGTGGATCTTTTTCGGGTACTCTCTTGCATTCGGACCGGATTTTGGAGGGCTGATAGGAGGACTTGACCACTGTGGCCTTGCAGGCGTCACCATGGAAGGAGAGAACATCCCCCAGCTGGTCTTTATGATCTTCCAGATGACCTTCGCAGCAATCACCCTGGCAATTGTCACCTCTGCCGTGGCTGAGCGGATCAAACTCTCCTCATTTCTCCTGCTCGGACTCATCTGGACCACGGTCATCTATGACCCGGTGGCTCACTGGGTCTGGGGAGGAGGATGGGCACAGCAGATCGGAGTCCTCGATTTTGCCGGCGGTATTTCAGTCCACATCTGTGCCGGATTCTCAGCCCTTGCACTCGCATTCGTCATAGGAAAACGAAGGGGATTTGGGGAGTACTCCCTGCAGCCCTGTAACATTCCCATGACCTTGATCGGAGGAGCAATACTCTGGTTCGGCTGGTTCGGCTTTAACTCGGGCAGTGCCCTTGCAGTGAACGCCATCGCGGTCAACGCATTCATCGTAACCAACATCGCTGCAGCAGCAGGAACCTTTTCGTACATGTTTGTCTCATGGTACAAAGGAAAACCAAGCTCACTCTCCATGATCTCAGGGACCATCGCCGGACTCGGGGCTATCACCCCGGCAGCAGGGTTTGTCGGACCGATGGAAGCGGTCGTTATCGGAGCAATTTCAGGAGTTCTCTGCTACTTTGCCCTGGTATTCAGACTTGATCAGAAATGGGATGAGAGCCTTGATGCCTGGGCCATCCACGGCACCGGAGGCCTGTGGGGAACCATTGCACTGGGTATTTTCGCCTCCGCTGCAGTTGGAGGAGTGAATGGGCTGATTGCTGGAAATGGTCATCAGTTAATCCTTCAGCTTGGCGGTGCATTCATTGTCCTGGCATATTCATTTATCGGAACCTGGATCCTTGCCATTATCGTGGACAAACTGATTGGACTACGGGTAACAGAAGAAGAAGAGTATGTCGGCCTTGACATCTCCCAGCATGGGGAGACCCACCGGCATTGATCCCTCTTTGAATGCGGTGACCGATTATAAACGGAAGATTCTTTCTCTGGTGAACCAAGTACTCCCTGATAGCGATGCTCAAGA
>NZ_JAJRBM010000093.1 GCF_028679455.1 Methanospirillum sp.
CCTTACCATTGCCTCAATTGCTGATTTTCAGCCATTTGTAACCAGTGGTGTTGTTCCTCCACCAGCAAACCCGCTTACCATCTCCCAACCCTGTGTCAGATTGAATGATCTTGACTCGGTCGGAAGATCAGGCCGGCACCTGACCTGCTTTGAAATGATGGCTCATCATGCCTTCAACTCAGGTACCAAAGAGGTGTACTGGAAGGATCGGACTGTAGAACTCTGCGATCAGTTCCTGGCCAGTATCGGTGCTGATATGAACCGGGTGACCTATAAGGAACACCCGTGGATCGGCGGAGGAAACGCAGGTCCAAGTGTGGAAGTACTTATCGGTGGTCTTGAGGTAGCAACCCTGGTGTTCATGAGTCTTGGGAAACAGAAGACCGAAAAACCACCGGTGATGCTTGAGGGGAACCCGTATTATCCGATGACGCTTCGGATTGTTGATACCGGATATGGTCTTGAACGACTGGTCTGGGCATCAAAGGGATCGCCTACAATCTATGATGCGGTCTTCCCTGATATGGTAAGTCATGTGATGCAGGAAGCCGGGCTTGGTCACCGTCTCAATGATCCAGACTTCATCCGTATCCTTGGAGAAAATGCAAAATTTGCCGGTCTGATGGATATATCCGGGCAGAAGATATTTGAACTGAGACAGAAGGTTGCTGCTCAGATCAATATCCCGGTTGAGAAATTGGAGAAGATGATCGCTCCGGTAGAGAGTGTGTATGCTATTGTGGATCATAGCCGCTGCCTCTCATACATGCTCGGCGATTGTATTGTTCCCTCGAATGTCAAGGATGGATATCTTGCCAGGCTCGTGATAAGGCGGACGCTCAGGATGATGCGGGATCTCAATATTGAGGACGGGTTCCTAAGTGATATGGTCAGCAGGCAGATGAAGATCATTGGAACTGACCGGTTTGAACAGGATCCTGACGTGGTCAGTGAGATCCTCGAGCGTGAGATCGAAAAGTACCGCACCACCCTGGAGAGAGGAGCCCGGACAGTTGAACGGCTTGCTCAGAGTTATAAGAAGAAGTGCGAAAAGATTCCGCTCAGTGAGATGGTCACTCTTTATGACTCCCACGGCATCCCACCCGAGATGGTCAGGGATCTTGCTGCATCACAGGGTGCTGTTGTCGATCTTCCTGATGATTTCTACTCACAGATTGCAGATATGCATTCAGAGTCAGAGCGTGAGCCTGAAAAAAATCCACTCTTTGATTATCTTGACCGGCTCTCCCATCTGCCTGAAACCCGAAGACTCTATTATGACAAACCGGGGTCCATGGAGTTCGAAGCCAAAGTCCTTGATGTCCTTGATACTCAGTATGTAGTTCTGGATGCAACCCTCTATTACCCTGAAGGTGGGGGCCAGCCTGGTGATACCGGTCTTCTTCTGGCTCCGGACGGGCTGACGATCCGGGTTGAAGATACCATCAAGCTCGGGGAATCGGTTTTACATAAGATATCCGGTGGCCATCTTCAGAAAGGTGACACCGTCCGGGGTATCATCGACGAGGAACGGCGTCTTTCCCTGATGCGTCATCATACCGCGACCCACATTCTGCTCCATGCTGCTCAGGAGGTTCTTGGTGCTCATATCCATCAGGCAGGTGCACAGAAGGGTGAGACCAGCTCACGGATGGATCTCAGACATTACAAGCATATCACCGCTGCAGAACTCAAGAAGATTGAAGCGGCTGCAAATCGTCTTGTGATGGCTAACTCTCCTACCTCAATCGCCTGGGAGGATAGGACTGATGCAGAGCAGAAATACGGGTTTTGCCTTTATCAGGGAGGAGTTCCCCCGGGTTCAAGGATCCGGGTTGTCAAGGTTGCCGGTGATATCGAAGCGTGTGCGGGTACCCACTGTGCCTATACTGGGGATATTGGTCTGATCAAGATCGTGAGAGTTGAACATATTCAGGATGGTATTGAGCGCCTGGAGTTCACTGCTGGTCTTGCGGCAGTACAGTATCTCCACCGGATGGAAGATCTGCTCACCGGAGCGGCAGAGGCGTTCTCAGTCCAGTCAGAAGCGCTTCCGGCCACAGCCCAACGTTTTTTTGGTGAGTGGAAAGATCAGCGGAAGGAGATTGAGCGTTTATCAGCGAAGGTCAGTGAGTTAGAACTGAAGAACTTGACCCCTGAAGAGATTGGAGGAGTTAGTGTCCTGATCAAACGCATTGATCTTCCCTCGGTTGAACTGGTGAAGATTGCCACCAGTATTTCTGCATCAGGCGGTGTAGCCCTGCTAATTGCAGGTGGTGAGACTGCACGGGCAGTTGTAGCCAGTGGTATTGAGATGATCAAGGCTGGAGATGTGATTGCTGCCGTATGTACAGTCCTTGGAGGAAAAGGTGGGGGAAAGCCTAACCTGGCCCAGGGTGGTGGACCTGATGTTGCCAGGATCGAGCAGGCTCTTACTACCGGCAGGGAACTGATCACCAACGCTTTCCATGCTTGAAGATACAGGCAGAAGTATACATTCAGGGGTCAGGGTGCTGACCCCTGACGATAATGAAGCCCGTGTTATTGCAAAAGCTATGGCAAGCAGCACGGCTGGTGATATTCTCCGGTCATTTCAGGGCAGGGAGATGACTGCTTCTGATCTGGCTACCGGCTTGAAAATTCCGATTCCAACTCTTCTTTATCATCTGGACTCGCTCCTCGAAGCTGGTCTGATTGAGGTTTCCCGGATCAGATACAGCGTCAAAGGGCGGGAAGTAAAAGTGTACAGGCAGTCTGACCGGATCGTTATTGTTGCGCCCCGGCATGCTGATCTCAAAGCATTGTTACTCAAATATGCTTCGCTCTTTGGTATCACCATCCTGGGTGCAGGAGTGGTATCCCTGCTCCAGCCATTACCATCACCAGAACTTATGGGGTCCGGCCTTCCTTTTCAGGAGATGAAGGATGCCCGGATTTTTTCCGAAATTGC
>NZ_JAJRBM010000094.1 GCF_028679455.1 Methanospirillum sp.
AATCAGATTCAGAAAAAAAGAAAAGAACCCATTTTCAGGGATATGTAATATAAGTGTTTAGAGGTCGGTTCCGTACTTTTCTGCATTTGCATCTGCGATCGCCTGAATTTTTGCGATCTCGACATCATTGCGTTGTGGCTTGAAGAGGTGGGCAAACCGCTTCTGTGATTTCAGATACTCATCAACCGGTTTCCGTTTGATCTTCTTGACCTTCTCAATCTTCCCGCCAACCATCTCATAGTTGACCCAGAGTCCACACTCGATAGCCATCTTGGCCAGTTCAATAGTTTTAGACCCGTCAAATCCCCAGCCGGTACAACAGGGGGTATGAATCTGGATATAACACGGACCTTCTGTCTGGACTGCCCGATCTACCTTCTTGATGATATCGTTGGGATAGGCAATTGAACAGGTTGCTACATAAGGGGAGCCGTGAGCGGCAAGAATCTGCGGAAGATCCTTTTTCGGCCGGGTGTTGCCGGTTGAACGTTTGCCCGGCGGTGAGGTGGTTGTGGAAGCATCATACGGGGTTGCCCCTGAACGCTGAATCCCGGTGTTCATGTAGGCCTCGTTATCATAACAGATGTAGGTGATATTGTGACCACGCTCAAACGCACCGCTGATACACTGAATACCAATGTCGAAGGTTGCCCCGTCACCACTGATACAGAGTACATGCTCCTTTCTTCCCTGCTTTTTTAACGCAGATTCAATTCCAGATGCCACAGCTGCAGCATTCTCGAAGAGTGAATGAATCCAGGGAACCTTCCAGGCAGTCTGGGGATACGGAGTTGAGAATACTTCCATACACCCGGTTGAAGCACAGATAATAGAATCAGGACCTGACCCTTTCAGAATCAGGCGGGCGGCTAATGCCGGCCCACACCCACCACAGGCACGGTGTCCACAGTCTACCAGTTCACAGGTCTTGTCTGCCATTCAGATCAACTCCTGACGAAGACCTAAGAAACAATCTCCTCTTCCTGCCTCAATTTCACTGACCATCTTCTTAATATCTGATATGGTTACGTCTCTGCCACCAAGGCCTCCGACATAACTGAGTACAGATACTGAGGAGTCATTGATTGCATCCTTAACTTCATAGCCGACACATCCTTTCATCCGTGCCCCGACAGAAAGATTTTTCTCAAAGACTCCAACCTTTTTAATTCCCTTGAGAGCCTTGGCGATATCTTCTGCAGGGAAGGGCCGGTAGGTAATAATCCGAAGTAGTCCGACTTTCTTGCCATCTGCACGCATTTCGTCGATAGCATCCTTGATGGTGCCGCTGATTGAACCCATCGCTACGATTGCTACTTCTGCATCATCGAGATGGTATGACTCAACCAGATTGCTATAATCACGCCCGAACTTCTGACCGAACTCTTTTCCGACCTTACGGATTATATCAGCAGACCTGGCCATTGCCTTATCGTGTTCATACCTGAACTCCATGTAGTACTCGGGCGTTGCATACATCCCCATACTGAGTGGATTCTTCGCGTCGAGCATATTGTATGGTTTGTAGGGAGGGAGGAAGGCATCGACCTCGGCTTGTGTCGGGATATCCACCGGTTCATACGTGTGTGAGAGGATGAATCCATCAAAGCAGACAAAGACCGGCAGGAGAACCTGATGATCTTCTGCTACTTTGTATGCAATATAATGGAAGTCGTGGACCTCCTGGGCATCCTCGGCATACAGTTGGATCCAGCCACAATCCCGAAGGGAGATTGAATCCTGCATATCGTTCCAGATTGAGAGTGGTGCACCGACAGCCCGGTTTGCAATTGACATCACGATAGGCTGACGCATCCCTGACACATTAAAGCAGACTTCTGCCATGAGGAGCAGACCCTGCGATGAGGTTGCCGAGTAGACACGTGAACCTGCTGCGGATGCCCCCAGACAGGCTGAAAGAGCTGAAAATTCACTTTCCACACAGATATATTCGGCGTCAAGCTCCTCGTCTGCAACCATTTCAGCAAGCCGTTCCACAATATGAGTCTGAGGGGTGATGGGATAGGCTGAAACTACATCTGGTCTGCAGAGCCGGGCTGCTTCAGCTGCTGCATGTGATCCTTCAAGAATCGCCTTCATCTACTTCTCCTCCTTGATCATGGTTATCGCAGCAACAGGACATTCAATTGCACAAAGACCACAGCCTTTGCAAAAGTCGAGATCTGGATCATACTTCTTCTCATTACTGTGGGGATGAACACAACCTTCAGGACAGACCAGCTGGCACATGCCACAGCCGGTACACTTTTCATGGTCATATGATGGTCTGAAAACACGCCATGATCCGGTCTTATTCTCCGGCGACTGTCCTGGTGCTGCTGCACATCCAATACGAAGAGCCATCAGGCACCTCCCTTGATGAGATCAAAGGCCGCACGCGCAGCCGCTACATTCTTATCAGCAAGGGAACCCGAAAACCGTTCACGCACCGCTTCTTCCAGTGCTGCAAGGGTGATCTCCCCACTTGCCGCAGCAAAGGCACCCATCAGGGTTGTGTTGGTGATCGGAACACCAAGGATCTCAAGTGCCATCTTGGTAGCATCGATCTGGATCAGTTTCACTCCTGCAGGAACTGATGAGTCAAGACCTTTCTCAGTGTTTACCAAGACGATACCTCCTTCCTTCACTCCGGAGAAGACATTCACATCCTTTATAAGGGTGCTGTCCTGCACAATGACATAATCAGGTTCATAGATCTGGCTCCTAAGCCTGATCTTAGTATCTGAGAACCGTACAAATGCCTGGACCGGTGCACCACGTCTTTCCACCCCGAAAGCCGGGAAAGCCTGGGAATAAACACCACTTTTAAAGGCCGCTACCGCGATCAGTTCGGCAGCCGTGACCGAACCCTGACCGCCTCTTCCATGTATTCGTAGCTCTCTCAAAGGAAATCCCGAGTATATCTTACACGATTAATCATATAAAACCCAGACATACTGTAAAGATGGCTCCAAAAATCTTTCCGGAGAAATAAAACAGGTTGAATGACTTCAGGGCAATGAAGTTGGAATATCAAAACGGTATCCACCTACGATCTTCAGGATCCATAGCACCGTGATCATGGGAATCGGGTTTTTTTGCATGATCACTCATTTTTAAAAACTTCTTCATTCATAGATTCGCAGGATATAAAGGCTGGTCTGAAGAATTCAGGGGAGTCACGGTGATGGAAGTCCCACTTTCCCGGCCGTACGCTTCGACTCTCCTGATAACCCGGTCCGCCATACTGCTGGTGGTAAGGATCAGGGAGTCCTGCCCTCGTAATGCCCGAAGAATACATTTATCGATAACTCCATAGGTGAATTCAAGGGTCAGTTGCTCCTGACTGGCACGTTGTTTTGCACGGGTTCCCATTGCTCCGATTGAGAGATTCTGGCGGGAAGCAATCCATTCCAGAAGCGGAGGATAACATTCAATATCAACATCACAGACCGAGATGGTCCCCGGTTTTGGAGTGGCGCCGGAATGAATAACCAGATTCTCAATAATGTGAATCATATCAAGAATACTTCGCGGTTTCCGCTCTGGTTGCACAAATCCGCGCCGCCCGAGTTCATGCGAGAGTTCAAGGAGTGTGGGAACTGATAGATGGGCTTTCCTGACATTTTCGGGATTGCCAAATGCCACATCAGGAACGTCCTCCTGAAGAATTTTTCCATCGAGCAGGAGGATAACCCTGTCAGCCCACGGGTATGCGAGTTCGACATCGTGGGTTGAGATGATGACCGTCTTTCCTTCCTGGTTCAACTCATCAAGTAGATCCATGAGATCCTCTGAACCTGAAGGATCGAGATCACTGGTAGGTTCGTCAAACACAAGCACATCAGGATCCATCGCTAATATCCCGGCAATGGCAACCCGTTTCTTTTCTCCTCCGGAGAGATGGTGAGGCGGGCGACGTTCAAATCCCTCAAGCCCGACATGACGGAGTGCCAGCGTTACCTTCTCCCTGATGAGGGTTTCATCATATCCAAGATTCGCAGGTCCAAATGCTACATCCTGATACACAGTCGGTGCAATAATCTGACGATCTGAGTTCTGCAGAACATATCCTACCCTTTTACGGAGCTGGCGAAGGAACGCGGAATCGTAGCATATAGGTTTGTTATCAAAAAGCATCAGCCCCGAGTCTGGCCGGATCATACCATTGAACATCTGCAGGAGTGTGGATTTCCCGACTCCATTCGGTCCTACCAGGGCAATTTTTTCCCCTTTGCGAATATGGAAACTGATCCCTTTGATTGCCTCATTGCTCCCGGGATAGTGATACCTGATGTCACGAGCTTCGAGGATAATATTCATAAAATCGCCCCGACCGGTTGTGTTGCCAGTACCAGTATTCCACAGAGCCCTGTAAGGTATACCAGTACCGGGATGAATGACGACATCTGTACCGGTTCAGTCTGATCCAGTACTGGGAATACTCCGTTGTAACACCGGCAGTCCATCGCATGGATAAGATCCTCTCCTGCACTCCAACTGGAAATAAAGAGCATACCACAAAGCATGGAAAAAGACCGAATTGCCTCTTTTGGCCGGCGGTACCCAAGCCGCATCACCTGTGCCTGCCAGATCTCGACTGTCTGGGAGTAGAAAATAAAGATGAACCGATACACGATCATCATCAGATCGATGAGTTCGATGGGAATGTGAGCCTGTTTCATACCGTTGAAGAGATCCGTCATCGGAGTCGTAAGTACGATAAAAAACAGCGAGACTGAACATCCAAATACCCGACACAGAACCAAAATACTCTCCCGTACTGCTCCGGTGGTAATGGAACAATTGATCCAGAATACCGGAAATTGCCAGATCACATCTCCTCCTCCATGCATAAAGAGGAGGACAATGATGCTCATGATCAGAAAAACAGCAGGACCCAGAAGAATTTTTGCATAGTGGAGGGGAGATAACCTCCCCGGAATTATAAGGATAAGACTGAGCACAATACCTGATACCACTGGTACAACCGGGGAAGGTGACACCAGGCAGATAATGAGAGAACCCAGCGCAAGAAACAGTTTTGTGCCAGGGTGGATATGCCTGAACGTACTCTGTTGTGCAATATGATCCAGGTTGATTTCAATCATAAATTCAGGTAGTTTGTGATGATTTTCTCTGCCCTAGCCAGTACCCGAAGATGAACCCAAGAACGAGTGCCCCAAATGCAGACTGGAGTGCAAAGAGTGTTGCCTCGATCTCAGCAGATGGTGGTTCATACTGGGGGATGAGCGGCTGATATGATTCCACAGGTTTACCGGTCAACTCAGAAATTTTCTGTGAGCCGATATCATCGGATCCACTGAATTCGTGATTCCCACCTGAACTGACGAATAAAAAAATCGCAATGAAACCCAGGATTGCCAAAACTGTTATCAGTTCGAGTTTATAAGTCCCGATCATGATCACCCATCCGTCCGGGTAACCATGCTGCCCTGTTGTTGTGCACGAGAGATCTGGTCTTCTGAAAACACCTGCAATTTTATAAGAATTTCTGGTTTGAGTGCAATAATATACTTAAAGACCAGTGCCAGCACACATCCTTCCACAATCGCGAGTGGTAGTTGTGTCACTGCAAAAATTGCAAAGAACGCTCCGAACGAGGCAATGATCCCACCGACCTGTGACGGATAGGCGACTGCAAGTTCAAATGAGGTGATAACATAGGTTACGAGGTCAGCGACGGCAGTAACCAAAAATACGGTTATATAGATGTTGAGTGAAGAATTTTTGAGGAGACGGTATATTGCATATCCTGCCAGAGGCCCGCCAATCGCCATCGAGACCATGTTGGCACCTAGTGTTGATAGACCACCGTGAGCGAGAAGAAGTGACTGAAAGAGCAGGACAATTGCTCCGATGATCGAGGTGATACATACCCCGAAACACATCGTCGAAAGACCGGTACCGGTCGGATGGGAGCAACTACCGGTCACCGAGGGAAGTTTCAGTGCTGACAGAATGAAGATGAATGCTCCACATACTCCAAGCAGTGGAAGGGTATCCCGATCGTTTCGGATCATCGACCGCAGTTGAATTACTCCCATGAAAAGAAACGGAATGGCGATGATCCACCAGACGACACACCATTGCCAGGGTAAGAAACCTTCCATAATATGCATGTAACAGGGCTCCGGAATCAAAAATATCTAATTTTACAAAAAAAGATTTGTTCTAATCCTATTTATGTGGATCAAAAATAAAAATCCGGAGTTGCCCTCTCACTGGTTCACGAGTTTCTCATTATGATGGCTGCCAGATATTGAATTCACGAACTGATACCAGATGAAAACTCCTCATACCACGAATTTGGACATCTCACGAGAGACTGAATCTGCGATTCCACTCACATTTGAGACGACTTTACTGATCTGCTCAATGGAAGCGGAAGCTTCTTCAGTGGCTGCTGCTGCATCTCCTGCATCTTTAGTCGTGTTATTGAGAAGCTCTGAAACCTCATGGATACTTGCAGTAACTTCTTCCACAGATGCTGCCTGTTCTTCAGAAGCTGCTGCGACATCCATCGCATTACGGGTGATATCATTGATAGATCCTGCAATTTTATGAAAAGCTTCCAGAGTTTCAGTAAGTGATTTACTTCCCAGTTCAACCGTCTCACCAGCATAGGCCATTGCTGCTGTTGCTTTCTCAGCCTTATTTTGCAGGGCAGAGATCATATCTGCAATATCCTCTGCAGACTTGCGTGAATCCTGGGCAAGTGATTTGACTTCTGAAGCCACAACCGCAAATCCCCGGCCTGCTTCACCAGCACGTGCTGCTTCTATCGCAGCGTTCAGAGCAAGAAGGTTTGTCTGATTTGCGATGTCTGAGATAAGCCGGACGATTTTTCCAATATCTGCCATCTGAGAGTTGATCTCGCTTATTATCTGATCAACCTCAGCTGAAGACCGGGTCACTTCCCCCATAGACATTTCTGACTTTTTCGCGAGCTCAATACCCATCTTCGAGAATTCATTAGCCTCTACCGATGAGGTAGAGACTTGTTCTGCACGCTGGGAGACCTCACCAACCGTCACATTGAGATCTTCCATCGCTTTCAATACCTGGATAATTCCATCATTACCAAGCTCAGCACTTCTGCTTACTCCTCCTGCACTATGTGCTATCTGCTGAGCACCGGCAGAAACTTCTTCGATGCTGGCTGTAGCTTCTTCTGCATTTGAAGCAAGATCAATAATCTGGTGGTTAATAATCCCTACCGCTGAACTAACCTGAATACCGATATTATCCAGAGCATTTTTGAACTCGATCCAGTCACCGGCAATCTGTAATGATGAGTCAACGCGGGTTCTGAACTGATAATTCGAATATTCTTTAGAGACTCGAAGAGCCTCTTTTACCGGGCCAATAACACTGTCAAGGGTATCATTTACTCCTTCTACGATCTTGCGATATTCACCCTGATGCCGGGTTGCATCAGCACGAGTTCCTAATTTCCCCGCCAATGCTGCCCCTGCTAACATTTCTGCATCTGAAACCAGTGCTTTCAGATTTTCAATTACCCGGATAAATCCCGGTACAATGAGATCATGCTTCGAGCGACTGCCAATCTTTTTGTAGGATTCAAGTTCAGAAAGATCTCCAAGGCTGATCTTCTGAATTGATGCAGCGACGTGATTTACTCTGTCCTGAACTGTGTTTACTGCAGTCGCAATATCGCCAAATATCCCGGGGTAAGATCCGGTCAACCGAAGAGTATGATCATTATCAGCCATCAACTGCAGAGATTTATTTGCCTGAACTAATCCCTGAAGTCCGTCAATACAGGAGTTAAGGTTATTTTTGATCTCATTAAAATCACCGTTGTATGAGTCGGTTATCTTTGAGGGAATCTCACCTTTAGAGATCCGATCTACATACTCAGCAGCAATATTCAGTGGACCGATCACCGCATCAAGCGTCTGATTGATCCCTTCCACGATTGTTCTGAACTCACCCTGATGCTTGGTTGCATCAGCCCGTGCATCGAGCCGGCCTTCCACTGCCGCGGTGGAGAGCATGGTGGTATCGGTTATCATGAGGGAGATGGCTTCATTCGCATCTTTCAGATCCTTATTGATGACCACAAAGAGAGC
>NZ_JAJRBM010000095.1 GCF_028679455.1 Methanospirillum sp.
ATTACCATAGCTCATGAATCCCTTACCCGGATCTATAATACCCAGATTCCGGAGGGTCTGCATATCTTTGGGGAAATCCCACTTGGAGAAAAACGGGCATCGTATATTTCCGGACTTCTCAGGTTCAACCAGGAACTCAGAAAACTGATGATTGATCTCCTCGGGCTAGATATCACTCCGAAATCCGGGGAATATGCACTCTTAAAAATGCTTGATGAACTTGGAAACCAATTTGTCATTGCCATCCTTGATGGATCCGAACCCCGGGAAGCTGCAGAGAAGGCCCTGAATACTCGTTTGAAAAATACTGATTCATCCCTTCTCATCCCGTTATGTGATAAGATTGTTGAGTTATCTGGGAACATTGAAGCATCTGATGAACATCAGGCACTCATGCGTGGAATCGCAGGCGAATACATCGAACCGGGGCCTTCCGGCCTTATCAGCAGGGGAAAAACGGATATTCTGCCCACAGGCCGTAACTTCTATAGTCTTGATCCCTTTTCAGTCCCCACTGAAGCGGCATTCCGGGTAGGGAGAAAACTTGCTGAAGCACTTCTTTCCAAGTTTCTCGACGAAGAGGGAAAATACCCTGAAACCGTTGCCGTATACTGGATGGCATCAGATATCATGTGGTCTGACGGTGAGTCACTCGGAAAACTCCTTCATCTTCTTGGTACAGAACCGGTATGGCGACAGGGAAGAGTAACCAGTATCCGTCCTATCCCACTCTCCACACTAGGCCGACCCAGGATAGACATCTCCATCAGGGCATCTGGAATCTTACGAGACTGTTTTTATAACTGTATCGAACTGCTGGATGACGCAGTCTGCATGGTGGCAGCCCTGGATGAACCAGATGAGATGAACTATGTCCGTAAGCATCATGGGGGGAGGACAGAAAGACCTGACAGTAGAATATTTGGGAGCCGAGCGGGAACCTATGGCATGGGAGTAAACCTCGCACTCTATGCATCAGCCTGGAAAGAAGATTCAGAACTTGCTGATATCTACATCTCCTGGAACGGCTATGCATACGGGCGTGATAACTATGGAAAAGCCTCCCATGATCAATTGATAGAGCAGTTGAAAACTGTTGATGTGACATTTAATAAAACCGCTACTGACGAGTATGATCTTCTTGGATGTTGTTGTTACTTTGGCACCCATGGTGGTATGACAATCGCCGCAGAAACCGTGAAAGGACACAAGATAGCGACGTATTACGGGGATACGAGGGATCCAGAATCGGTTGAAGTGAGAACCCTTGCTGAAGAGATAAACCGAGTCGTCAGAACAAAACTGCTGAATCCTAAATATATCGAAGGCCTTAAAGAACACGGATATGCCGGAGCAAGTGAATTATCTCGCCGCATCGGGCGCGTATATGGCTGGGATGCTACCACCGGCCAGGTGGATGACTGGATATTTGATGATATTGCCCGTACGTTTATGCTTGATGAAAGGAATCACAGGTTTTTTGAGGAGAATAATCCATATGCACTGGAAGAGATCGGAAGGAGGCTTCTTGAAGCACATCAGCGGGGAGTCTGGAAGGCAGATCCCGAGGTCATAGAAGGGGTAAAAAACTCATATCTTTTGATCGAGGGAGTAATGGAGGATAACATGGGTGAACACAACATGAATGTTCAGGGCGGTTCGATTGATGTCTTCACCATGAATGATATTACAGCCTGGAAAGAAAAAAATAGGGCTTTAAGGGAAGGGAAATAACATACAGATTATCCTGAAACCTTTTCAATATTTCATGAAAGTCAGCAAAAAATGGAGGCAATATGTACTCCTTACTGGTGTTGTAGTTTCATTGATCATATTCTCTGGATGTATCAAGAACTCGGATATTCAGGAGTCAAATAATTCAATATCTATTACCGATGTAAATGGGGAGATTTTTTTAATTCATACTCCCGTAACACGCATCGTGACACAGAACTCAGATCTTGCTGAGATGCTGATTGTGCTGGGTGCTGAAGGGACCATCGTGGGAGCTAGTGATAGTGTTCTTGATATTCCCGATATCGCAAAAAAGATCCCACATGCAGAAAGTATCGGGAACTGGCAGACACCAAATATCGAAAAAATTCTTTCAATGAACCCGGACCTTATAATCACCTACGGAGGGAGAACGAAAAATATTGATCAAATCCTGGCTGCCAATATTTCCGTGGTTGCCCTTGATCTATACCATGTCCCCACACTACCTCGTGAATCTCGAATACTGGGTAAGATAACCGGGAGAGAGGCGAGATCTGAAGAATATGCAGCATTTGTTGAGAAATATATTACCCTAATCGAGAACCGGCTTAATTCACAAAACAACACGACAACTCCACGAATATACATGGAACATTATGGAGAATATGCTTCGGAAGGAAAAGATGGGGCAGGAACCGAACTTATGACCCTGCTCCATGCATCCCACATCGGTGAAGATCTCCCCGAACTTACCCAAAAGGTATCGCCTGAATGGATCATCAAACAAAAACCGGAAGTGATAATCAAGATCGTCAGCAATAAGTCACTGACCCAGAATGATCTCGAACAAACTAGGGAAAATATTATGAACCGAACTGGTTTTGATACTATCCCTGCCGTAGAATCGGGAAGAGTTTATGTCATAAACGCTGATCTTCTCAACAGTCCGAGAGGAATCGTAGGAACTTTCTACGCTGCACAGGCAGTATATCCTGAATTATTTACTGATATCAATCCGGATGAAATTCTTTCTGAATATGCAGCCCAGTTCTACTCGGATGCAGATCAAATTTCTGCAAAATGTGCTCCTGCTTCATGAATATGGATTCCAGATAGTTATTTCCTGGTTTACTGGTGAAATGATAAAAGGGATCTTACAGGTCAGCCAGTCAGAGAGATCCCAGCCTAAACATTTCTGCGGTTGCCCGTCCGTCTGCATTCAGTGAATCAATGCGAGGTATTCAGGAATAAATTCCCCCCCAGATATCAGATCCTCAAATACACGCAAGGATAATTGATTCTATCTGCAGAGAATTATTGATTAATAAGTTCAACCGATATGAGGATATCATGACCGATACAATTGAATGCATTTTCACAGGGAATGTTCTGAAACCGATTGAACCTCTTCATTTAAAAGATGGAGAGCGAGTAATTGTGCATATAGAGCGGAAGATCCCCTTTAATACCATTAAACTAAAAACATCTCTATCTCGGGAATATGTGAGAACAATCCGGGACGAATCATGGATGTCTTTGTAGATACTTCGGTAATTATCCCTGCAATAATTGAGTCTTCGGATTCAGATCTTGTCCGCAATTTTATCCAGACTACACAATATCGGCTCATTATCTCTCCCCTTATTTATCATGAAGCACTGTATGCAGGAACTAAGATATTACTTCATGAGCGCTGCGGAATAGAATCAGTTCCCGCAGTCCGAAATCATATCCGAAAAAAGGGGTATATAGATATGTCTGACTTCATTGATTGCCTAAACATATTAATGAAGGATTTCACAATTTATCCGGATAGCAAAAACACAACCATCATCTCTCATCTGGCTGCTAAATATCATCTCTTATCCGGTGATGCTCTCATAGTAGCAACCTGTTTTGAGCATAATATTCATAAACTCGCTTCGTTCGACTCTGATTTTCAAAAAGTTAGCGATATATCGTTACTTCTTCAATAAAGCAGGGATATTCCAGCATAAATCGTATGCCAGAGGAA
>NZ_JAJRBM010000096.1 GCF_028679455.1 Methanospirillum sp.
CAGGATAGGGAATGCTGACGTTTTTATAGTTATTATTAAGACACCTATCAAACTCAGAAGCCATAACGCATGAGTGAGGAAAGAATTGGTATATTTCCTACAAACGACATTCAAACAAATTGAGATAATTATAATCTCAAAGAAAAAGACGGGCATGTCTGGTGATGCGGTTGAAACAAATCTCCGGGTTATGTCAATAGCTGGAAAAATCGAGAGAACCAGGAACAGGTCCCCTGCAGAAAAGGAAGAAATGATCCTTTTTATTTGTATCAGATATCCAAATGTTTTTTTGTAGTTCACCTGAATACCATACTCAAAAATCTTTATAATCGAAGAAAAATATAAGAATAAAACTACTCCGTTCGTAATAAACATCGGGCGGTGGAAAAGGAACACTAACTGATCCAAGCAGGCATTAGTGAGAAACCAGGTTGTGTTAAAACCTAACCGTGAGTACAGATTGGCCAGACCGAAGGGAATAGGCTGACTCACAATCCAGTTAATAGCTACAAGATGATATCCACCAGTATCATGAACCGGATGAAACCAGATAAGGATAGTTCCAAAAATCAGGGTAATGGCAATATAATATTTTAATATCGATACTTGGAATAGAGTTCTTACTGAATATATTCTGAAAAAAGCAATCAGACCTCCAACCATTATAATTATTGAAAGTAACCACCCGATTGGAATTATAAAATTTAAAATCCCAACTATCAGGATGATGATAATGAAACCAGTGATACCATACTCGAAAATACGATGATCTGGGAGGGGTTGAATTTTCAGGGCTTTGAATACTCCCGCTCCGATTCCAATGATTGATCCGGTCCATAATATAAACCAGATAAAAAAAATCAAAAGATCTTCCATCTTATCCTTTTACTAATACAACAATTCCGAACACAATAATCGCGGCACCAAGAACTCTTTGAATACTAATATTTTCATGAAAAAGAAAAAATGAGGCAATAAATATCAGTACAAAGGTAAGAGCGATAAAAGGATATACATAGGAGAGATCTGCACGTGATAGAGCTATCAGCCAGAATATTGTGGATAATCCATAGCAGATCAGTCCGCCGATAACCCAGGGATTTAATGCCACTACTATGGCTGAACTCAAGGAAAGTGAGGTGATCGCTCCGGTTTCAGTCATCCCTATCTTCCAGAAGATCTGCCCTGATGATGCAAAGAGAATCCCGATGAGAATTATGAAAATTGTACTCATATTATCTTCTCATTTTCTCCTCTATCCGATCGAGTTTTTTGGTTAGATAGTCAATAATCAGACCAATTGAGGTGAGTTGTACTCCAAAAAGAATAAGAAATACCGAAATCAAGGGATAATATTCATGTACAAGATGATAATGGGTTATTCGCTCATACAAACTGTACAGCCCAAAAAACAAACCTACAAAACTGACCAGTATTCCCGGGGCTGAGATCATCTTTGCTAGGGGCGACGTTTCATACCATGCAATGGAGAGTAGAGCCCGGAGCATTCTGTATCCATCCCGGACTGGGTGAAGTTTTGATATACCCACTCTTTCCCGGTACTCGATTGGGATCTCAACGATATTATATCCCAGTTTAGCAGCTCGGACCGTCATCTTTGTCTCAAACTCAAGGCTCTTTGCTTTGACAGAAAGTGAATTAAACATATCCTTTCGAAAAGCCCGCATTCCGGTCTGTCCATCCAATATCTCCTTTCCGCTGATATAAGTTGCAAGGATTGAAAAAACTGCATTTCCAAAACGATTAAAAAGCGGAATATTGTGTGACTCGATTATGCGGGATCCGAGAACAAGATCAGCTCCCTTGGTTAGTTCTTTAATAAAATCCGGAATATATCGTGCAGGGTAAGTGCAGTCCGCATCAGTGAATATAATGATATCCCCTGTTGCTTTTCTGACTCCGGTTATGAGTGCCCCGACTTTTCCCTGGTTTTTATCATGTCTGGATACGGATACTTTTCCATCTGATAAATCTGATGCTATCTGATATGTTTTGTCTGATGAACCATCATCGACGACGATAATCTCATCTACAAATGAATAATACTCCTGGATAACCGCTCCAATTGCCTTTTCTTCATTGAATGCCGGAACAACCAGAGAGGTTTTCATATAAGAAATTCCTCAGTCATCCTTGGAAGCCCTTCATCCAGGCCAACCTGAGGTTCAAATCCAAGAACCTTTCTAGCTTTATCAATATTTGGCAGTCTTCTCATTGGGTCATCTTGTTGGAGCGGTCCGTATGACAGTGTTGAAGAAGAATGAACCAGTTGAATAATTTTTTTTGCCAGTTCGAGTATTGTCCATTCCACTGGATTCCCGATATTTACCACCTCTCCGGCGAGTCCTGGTAACCCTGCCAACCGGAGCAGACCGGTGATCTGGTCAGTCACGTAACAGAATGAACGGGTCTGGGTACCATCACCAAAAATCGTGATCGGTTGATTCTGCATCGCCTGATCAATGAATCTGGGGATTACCCTCCCATAGTGTCCATCTGATCGCATCCGTGGCCCGTAGGTATTAAAAATCCTGACAATCCGTACATCAAGCCCATGTTGCCGGTGGTATGCCATGCAGTAGGCCTCACCTGCCCGCTTTGCCTCGTCATAGCACCCCCTGATTCCGAGAGTATTCACATTCCCACGGTATGTTTCTGGGGTTGGGAACACTTCGGCTTCTCCGTATATCTCGCTGGTGGAAGTGAAGAGAAGACGTGCGTTATATTTTTTAGCAATACCCAGAGCATGCATCGTACCAAGTGTATTGGACTTGAGAATCTGGATTGGATAATGCTCAAACTCAAGTGGGCCAGCCCTGGAGGCAAGATGACAGACCAGATCTAACTTTCGCTCCGGATCAAATGGTTTAGAGATGTCATGCTCGATTCTGGTAAAACATGGATGGTCGAGGAGATGATCGGTATTTTCTGGTCTGCCTGATGCATAATTATCCAGACAGATGACGTGTGCACCTTTATTTAATAGGGTTTCACACATCCAGGATCCCAGAAAACCAGACCCCCCAGTGACCAAAACGGTCTTATCCTGGTAGTCAACATCCTGTAAGCCTGCAAGAATCCGTTTCATATCTTCGCTATTTGAATTATGATCGCTCATTGCTATCTCCGTGTACAAACCTTTTCCTGAAGAATTGAGATGAGATCGTCGTGAAACTCTTCCCTTGATAATGCAAGTTCAAAAAAGGCTTTCATCCATCCGATTTTATCTCCGATATCATATCTCCGGCAGTTTGTTACCATCCCAAGAGATTGCGAGAGTCTCTTTATGGCATCGGTGAGTTGAATTTCTCCTCCTTTTCCTGGAGGGATCTCTTTGAGGTGTGTATAAATCTCGGGTGTAAATAGGTAACATCCGATAGCACCCAGATTCGATGGTGCATCCTTAACTGCAGGTTTTTCAACAATATTTTTAATCTGATAGATCCTCTCTTCAATGAGAGTGCCATCAATAATGCCATAATCGGGAATCTTTTTCTCCGGCACCGGTTCCATTGCGATGATAGACTGATTATATCTATTGTATGCCTGAATCATCTGTGATGTGCAGGTTTTCTCACCATCAGGAGCTATGGTTATCGTATCTCCAAGCAAAACGACAAAAGGCTCATCATTGCAATGTTTTTCAGTCAGGAGAATTGCATCTCCCAGACCTTTTGGCTCCCGCTGTCTAATATAATGAATATTGGGGATGTCACTTAAATCAATAAACGCATCAGATGCCCCTGATCCCTGGTTTAACGGGAATTTATGCTCCAGTTCGATGCATCGATCAAAATGGTCTTCAATTGCCCGTTTGTTTCTTCCGGTTACAATGATGATGTCGTCGATCCCTGATGCGACTGCTTCCTCAACCACATACTGAATAACCGGTTTATCGACGACCGGGAGCATCTCTTTTGGCTGAGCTTTGGTTATCGGCAGAAACCGCGTTCCAAGGCCTGCTGCAGGTATGACTACCTTCCTGACCGGTTTTGCCATGTTACCAGCATACCCCTTCAATACCATCAAGGGATAGGATGCGTCTTCCTTCAATGATCACCTTTGTCTTCATTCTGTTAAACTCAGAATCTATTGCTTTAAATTCAGGCCATTCGGTGAGGACAAGGCAGGCATCCGCTCCTTCAAGAGCTTCTCCAGCAGTCTGTTTATAATTAAGGTTAGGATAATAACGTTTCATAGATTCAGTGGCCATAGGATCATATGCGGTTATTTTGGCCCCTTTTTTAAGGAGTGATTGTATGACCGGAATCGATCTTGAGTCCCTGACGTCATCGGTGTTATCTTTAAATGCAAGGCCGAGAATTGCAATATGTTTATCTGATAATGCTCCGATCCGTTCTGTCAGGAGTGATACAATTTTTTCTGGCTGTCCTTCGTTGACTGTTATCACTGATTTCAGGAGGATCGGCTCTTCATTATTCTTCTCTGCCAGACGGATGAGAGCCATCACATCCTTTGGGAAGCAGCTCCCTCCAAATCCAAGCCCAGCATTGAGAAAATGAGGGTTAATCCGGTGGTCGTATCCGACTCCGTTCATGACTTCGTATACATTGATTCCTAATTTTTTACAGAGATTCCCGATCTCGTTAGAAAATGATATTTTCATTGCAAGAAATGAATTTGATGTATACTTGATCATCTCTGCTGCTTTTATCGAGGTAGTGATAAGCGGTGCTGACACTCCGGCATAAACTTGTTTGACCAGTGCTATTGCATCGTTGGTATTCCCCCCGATTACAATCCGGTCAGGATTCTTGAAATCATCAATAGCCCGTCCTTCCCGAAGGAACTCCGGATTCATACAAAAACCGATTGATTCTTCTGTCCTTCCTGATGATCTCAACAATCCTGGAAGTACAACCGATTCGGTAGTGCCAGGGGGGACTGTGCTTTTTACAGTAATAACCTGGTATTTTTTTGCACCACGAATTGCCGTACCAATAGATTCTGCAGCTTGTGAGAGATAGGTGAGGTTTGCAGATCCATCATCCTGCGGAGGTGTTCCGACACAAATAAAAAAAACATCAGTATCCTCAAGATCATGATAATCAGCCTGAGATACAAGACTTTTTCCAACTGTTGCTTTGAGGATTTCTTCAAGCCCGTCTTCATAAATCGGGGGTATCCCCTTATTGATCTCGTCAATCTTCTGGTTATCTATCTCAATAATCGTGACATTGTGCCCAAGGTCTGCAAAACATGCCGCAGATACAAGTCCTACATATCCCCCGCCTACTACCGTAATCTTCATGAAAAATGGTTCTCCCAAAAATAAAATATAAAATCCATACACTAATTGTCATGAAACAAATTCAATATTGTGAAGATAATTGTGCCAACCACAATATCTCCGATAATGTTCAGGGTCTGGAAACATTACCCCTTATCTTTCCAGCCTTCTTATCTCCTGTTTCTCTTTCTCCGCCCACCGGTTATCTCACGGCGGGTATGCGCAGAATTAAAGAACCTGAGTGACTCATTGACGATACTCTTCACCCAGGGATTTTCGGTTCCTTCGATCTCCTCTGGAACGATATTGTACCAGCAGGTCCAGGAGATGAGGTGGTCGGGGTCATCACGTTCCCAGCGGAAGTAGTCAGAACCCTTTCGCTCACCCTTATGGAGGGTACATATCCCCTCTTCGAAGTCAGATATATGAACAAAAAATGCACAGACTGAGCAGGGTCTGATCTGCCTGAATTCAACAGAAGGTAATTCCATCTCGCCTCATATCTGCATGTCTGTAACTCATATCATTCATCCCCGGGATCCACCAGTACCGGGTTCAAACAAACCCGCGCATGATTCAGATCCTCTTGGAGGCCTGAAGGTATACCTATTCTTTAGAGAAATATGGTATATGGTTTATCCCTCATCAATCTCAGTACTGAGATTCACTGCATAGATATCTGACCCTGAATAGTTATCCCTACCTGATTACTATGGTTGATCTGCACTATATCATTCAAAATCTGGATACTCACCTGCCATCGAAGACCGGAAAATTCCGGTCAGTTATGGTGGATTCAGATGGTAATGTCCTCTGTTCCGGCCAATGCCCGGTAATATCTGGTGAAACCCCTTCCCTGCAACCATTTTTCCCTCCGGTTTCTGATATTACCCCTCCTATCTTCATCGGAGGTTCCCCCGAAGAAAACTGGTGGGTTCATCAGTTTACTAAAAATGCCCCTCTCCCTTCCGCATACCAGTCTCTTCCGTTGCGCACGATAGCAGGATCCCTCTCCACAGATCTCCTGGCGATCCTGGGTAGGGGAGTTCAACTCGTCCGGTTTGATCATATAACCACCTTCTGCGGTCGGTGTGGAACAAAAAATGGCATGAAAGTGGATGAACTCGCCAAACAATGTCCCGCATGCGGTCTTCTTACATTCCCCCGCCTTTCTCCGGCAATTATCGTCAGGATTGTACAGGAAGATCGGATCCTGCTTGCCCGATCTCCCCATTTCCCGTCTGGTATGTACAGTGTAGTGGCAGGTTTTGTTGAACCTGGTGAATCACTCGAAGCCGGAGTACATCGGGAAGTTTTTGAAGAGGTCGGGATCCGAATTAGGGATCTCCAATATTTTGGTTCACAGCCCTGGCCATTTCCTGACTCCCTGATGATCGGGTTTGTTGCCCGGTATTTATCTGGTGAGATCAAGTGTGATGGGGTGGAGATTGAGGATGCCCAATGGTTCAGCCGGGATCAATTGCCAGAACTTCCCGGGCCACTCAGCATTGCACGGTCTCTTATTGAGGATTATCTGACCAGTCCGGACAAGTTACTGTTCGATGGTCAGTAACCTCTGGACTTTGATCAAATCCCCACAATCCTTATGCTCTGCCCGCTCAGACCCTTTGTATGAAGAATCATCTCTCGGGGATGTCATTAGTCTTCCTGCTCATTCTCGTAGTTACTCCTGCCATATCGGTTGCTGATAACGTCAGTGATTCCAAACAGATGTGGGATTCAGGTAAGGCGTTCTGGGATGAACGCAAATATGATGAAGCACTTCTCTCGTTTACCAATGCAACCACTCTGAATCCTGAAAACATCGATGCCTGGTATTATACCGGCCTGACCCTCGCACGGTTGGGGAGAAACGAAGAGGCAATTGTTGCATATGATACCGTAAGTCAATTGGACCCTGCCAATGCAGCAGCATGGTTTAATAAGGGTACCAATCTGGTGACACTCAACCGGACAGAAGAAGCACTAAAAGCATATGATACTGCGATATCTCTGGATCCGGCGTATGCTTTTCCCTGGTATAATAAAGGGAATATCCAGGCTGATGCAGGTGAATATGAAGCAGCACTCAAATCATACAGCCGAGCAATAGATCTTGATCCAACCTTCACCATTGCATGGAAGGGAAAAGGGAGTATGCTCGCGAAATTAGGAAGGACATCAGAGTCAGTTGATGCTTTTAATACTGCTCATCAACTGGAAGA
>NZ_JAJRBM010000097.1 GCF_028679455.1 Methanospirillum sp.
TCCTCTGCCTGCCATATTCTATCTGTCTGGTAACCACCGTACGGTAGGTTCTATCCAGAAGAGTATTCTCATAATTCGGCATCAGAAGAAGTGGCATGAGGTATTCGAACATCGACCCACTCCAGGAGATAAGTGTTGTTCTTCCCTTTCCGGTGGTCGTGAGCAGACGCCCTAACGCAAACCAGTGCTCCTGGGGAAGGTCTCCCCTGGCAATTCCGATAAAGCTGGTCAGTCGTGCTTCAGATGCCAGGAGATCGTAAAAACTGGCATCGCGTTTGAGATCTGTCGCATTATACCCGATGGCAAGAAGTTTGCTGGTTTGATCATACAGGAACTCATACTCGATATCTGCGTATGTTTCACACTCATCAGCACGCTCCGATATCATCAGAATGAGATCTTCTGCCCGTATGCTTGAAATTCGCATCTCTTCAAGGGTTTGGGCAAGCCATTGATACCCGGAACCAGGTGTACTGGCAGGAGTTTTTCGTGCTGCAACCCACTCCAGCAAAGGACCGAGTTCGCACCTAAAAACCTCTCTGATATCTGCAACTTCTCTGAATGTTGGAATGTGGTTACTCAGGGACTCATATTTTTTCAGGAAGAGGGAGAGAGCGGACGAAATCTCTGCAGGGATCTCATCCCAGAGCGTGTCAGGATGATCTCCGGTGGATGTCCATGAAATAAAGGATGCTACATCAATCTCATGACTCGTTATCTGGCGCAATGTTGCATCTGCCCACCATCTGACTTCATCATCAGGATATGAACTGAGTGCAGCCAGAAGATCTGATGCCATCTCATTCAGATCTGCAAGTGAACGGATGATCCCGGGAACCGTTTCCAGGATCAGGGACACCGACTCCTTCAGGTCCGCAATTTTTGATTGAACAAGGACCGGTTCTTCTCCCGTACTCTTTTCAGATGCTTTCAGAGCATCGGTGAGGAGGTGAAGCACATCAGAGAGTCCATCAGCAAATTTCGTTGAAATTACCGGCTCTTTAGGGAGTTCATAGAGTCCCTGCCGTAACACCAGCAGATCTCCGACCAGGTTGCCGCTATCGACCGTGGAGATGTACCGGGGAAGCAGGGGCTCTAGTGTTATCGTATCATACCAGTTGTAGAAATGACCACGGAATCTCTTCAGTTTCCCCATGGTTGTCAGGGTGCGGTGAGTTCGATTCACGAACTCACCAGCAGGAATGTACCCGAAGTCGTAGGCAGTAAGATTTGCGAGGAGAGAAAGGCCGATGTCTGTCGGAGAGGTCCGGTGAGCAACAGCCTCAACCGGTTGTTCCTGGTAGTTGTCAGGGGGGAGATGATGATCTTCTGCGGTGACAAAGGTCTCAAAAAAACGCCAGGTTTTGCGGGCAATCCTTCTCAAATACCGGTTCTGTTCTGGAGAAAGGGGAAGCGTACGGGATCTTATCGGCTGGCTTATCCACCAGGCTGTTGCAGGAGAGAGGATCCATGCACAGGCGAAGGGAATGCAGCACAAAGAGACAGATACGGGAAGTATCCCGGTGAGTATGAGCAATGCTGCGCCGATAACCGGTGCAGGCCACATAACGCGGTACGAACCTGAAATATCAGAGACACCTATTCGTCCGGCTTCCTGGTGGGTAGTCCATTCAAGCAGGCTCCGATGAGAGATCTTCATCCGCCAGCAGGAACGGAAAATGGCATCAAGAGAGATGTATGCTTCAAAGGGGAGGAAAGCGAGAGTGAGCAGCGGAACCGCGATCATACCCCGGAGATCATGGCCCATATCATGGATATGCATCCTCCAGGTATGCTCTCCAGGCTTTCGGATGATCTTATGAGTTACCATGATTATTGGCGGAATCAGGAAGAGTGATATGATAAAACCAGTCCAGAAGAGCGGATCCTGGAGAACCGTCCATGAAAGAAGAAACAGGAGAAGGGTAACCGGGGTAGTGAGGCTTCTTCTCAGATTATCAAAGATCTTCCACCGCGAGAGAAGAGAAAGGGGGTTTTGCTGCTTTTGAGATGAATTATCAGGAACAGATGGAAAGATCCAGGGGAGAATCTGCCAGTCGCCTCTTATCCACCGGTGTCTCCGGATGATATCAGCCAGGTAACTGAGGGGATATTCTTCAAAGACCTGTACATCACTGACAAGACCTGTCCTGGCATAGCAGCCTTCCAGAAGATCATGGCTTAAGATGAGGTTCTCCGGAAACCTACCATTCACTGCCAGGGAGAAGGTTTCGAGATCATAGATCCCTTTTCCAATGAACGATCCTTCGTGGAATGCATCCTGGTATACATCTGACACCACACGGGTATAGGGATCTATCCCCTGTTCTCCTCCGAAGAGCGATACAAACCGGGAAATTCCTGATCCGGAAAGAGAGATTGCAACACGCGGCTGAAGAATTCCGTACCCTCTCCTGATCACCCGGGTTGTCGGATCAATCCGTGGTCTGTTCAGGGGATGCGCAATCGTTCCGATAAGGGTTCGTGCACTATTTCTCGGGAGATCGGTATCGGTATCTAACGTTATCACGTACGTGATACCCGTAAGAGCTTCAGGATTGCCGGCGACATGAGAGAACGGATTATTTTCTGGATCAGACAGGAAGGTACTTAACGCTTCGAGGATTCCTCTTTTCCGTTCGTACCCCATGAACATCCCTTCACCTAGGTTCCAGGTCCGGCTCCGGTGCATGAGAAAAAAGGCATCAGGGTTTTCTTCCCGGTATTTCTCATTCAGGTTCTCAATCCCGCAGGAAAGCAGGGATACCAGTTCTTCATCTTCAGGCATCTGTGCTGCAGGGGCATTTTTGAGATCTGTCAGCAGAGCAAAGGAGAGATTTTTCTCCTTATTTGCGAGAAACCTGATCTCAAGTGAATCAAGTAGCCTGGAAATATCTCCAAATCCTGAAAGAACCGTGGGTATGACGACGACAGTTCTCCTGTTGTTCGGGATCCCTTTTGCATAGTCCATCTTCGGAAGAGAGACCGGCGTGAAAACCAGGGTGCATACCCAGTTCATCACGTTCAATGCACCCTGACTGACCGGAAAGAGAAGCAGTATCAGGATGGGAAGAGTAATGTACCAGCCAGAGATGATGAGGCCGGATAATGCAAAATACAGAACCAGGAGGGTGACGGATACCATTCCACCGATATAGAGGGGAAAGAAATGAACATGCCCGGCTCTTTTGATCCGGTCGATGCCTGAAGGATGATGAAAGAGAACTGCTTCCAGCGCACCTCTTCCTTCATCTATCAGATAATAGCCAAGATGGGACTCCCTCTCTCTCTTTTCGTCTCCGCTTCGGGCCAGTGATGCAAGTTGTACCGCTTTTTGTGCAACCAGATCCTCTGATACCTCACCATTCCTCGCAATCTCCTCAACCACATGGCGATACCAGTCCCTGGTTTCAAAATCCATCGCTGCGTATTCATCTGCCGGATCACTACGAAGGGTATGCTCTACAATACTCAGCCGCTCTACAAAAGAACGCCAGTCACTGGAATCGAGAAGGCGAAGGCTGCTTATACTGTTCCCAAACGAGACCTGGTCAGCAGCCTGAGCCTGGATCTCGGCACTGATCATCTGTTCGAGGGTCTGGTTTTTTTCAGATAACCGCTGTTCTATCCATGAAAGAGCAAATAAGAGAGTGCCAGAACTCCCCTGCAACTGGCGTGACATCTCGGCGACAAAAGCACTGGTCAGGGGGGGATCCGACCGGGCCATATCGGCAATGACAAGGATGAGGCTTTTGGGATCCTGCCGTGCCATTCTGGTCATGCGATCCACCCAGTAATTGGCTGAATCCCTATCAGACCTGTTTTCAGAGATGATATCGGCTACCCTGCGCAGATTCTCGATCAACGCGAGTCTGAACATGATCGGGATTGCCCAGAGTTCTCCGAGCTTGAGAGGAGTGACCTGCTGATACGCATCGATAAAAGCAAAGAGGTTTTCCGTATCAATCCGGCCGTCACTGTGGGCGATGAGTTCTCGTGCAATATGATAGACCCGTGGATATCCTTCCAGCGGTCCGTTTGCAAGATGGGGAAGTTCTTTGCTATACTCTTCTGGAAGGTGCAGGCGAGCGGTTCTGATCTGTTCTTCGACCAGGTAGAAATTATCCAGGAGCCATTCACCTGCAGGAGCAACAGGAGACTTCTCTTCTATGACAGTATTGAGGAGTTTGTGAGTTTTTAATAAGATTCGTTCGTTATCGGCAAGGCGGGGAAGAAGGCGATCCTCTCCTTTCCTGGTATCGATCCGGTAACAACCTGCAATATCCTTTGCATGCTGCTCCAGCTGATCTCCGCTGAAGAGTTCGTCCCGGAGGGGGCCTCTGTCAACCAGTTCGCCAGAAGAAATCTTTTCTGTCCGCTCTTTTCTGAATGCAAATATATTCCTCAACGCCGTTTAATTCTCCGATAATTTTTTCCAAGTTCGAACATACAAAACCAAAATGTGAAAGTTTTACATTATTCTGTTATCAGGAGAGAGACTGGTCTGCTTCGTATTATACCTTCTGATCAGGAGAGATCAAACACAAAATACCATGGTTTTATTCGGTTCATCAAACGGGATGCGGTTTCGTAATATTACGAGAAAACTCGTTCAGAATTATTAATTAGAGAAGGATATTTTAAATTTATCTTCCGTTATTAAATTGGTTATTTTCTGAAATCTCATGTAATGAATATTCTATATCGATCAACGAAGAAGTACGAGAATACATGGGGAACCGGGGATTTATACCCCATCCCTGAGTTCTATCCAGAGTTCAGAATCCAGGATACTTCCCGTGGCATTTCTCTCCATCTCAAGGAATAACTTGTACGGAACAGAGAACGTGAGTTTATCAGATCCCAATCTCCGCCGCACTGATTTTCTTGCCATCAGATCAGTAAGACCAATAACAGCACGGGGGTTTTCTGACTTCTCTTCGTTGTATGTACATACTCCCATTGCCTGGCATCCTGATGCTCCAGCTGCAACAACTACTCCGTCAGTGATCTGACCACGGTGATAGTTTGCCAGGATGGATAAAACTGAGATTTGATCAGGATTTGCCAGAAAGATTACACTTTTGATCATCTCATCCGGTTCTGTGAGAGAGAGCGGTTTGAAGAGAACATATTCAGTTGGAACATCATAAAACGGCAATGCATTGAGAAATTCTTTCGCTACTGATGGATTTTTCTTGATCCTCTCTCCGTCTTTGAGCATCTCTTTCTGGTGAGGGTTCGAGAGTGTATCAAGACGGGCATCATAAGCATCAACGTCTTTGCATCCTTCTCGTCCATTCGAGAGGAAACAACAGAAGTTCTCTTCATTTCCTGAAGAATGCGTCTCAAACGGACGCCCGAATCCTATTCCCACGGCCCCTCCACAGCAACCGAAAGCATTTCGAGATAATGCGGTTATCTTTCCATCAAGGACAGCCTTGGCATAGTACCACATGATACATGCCCAGGTTCCGGGCCGTATCTCAAGAGCATGTTCTGGTTTTGTGTTGCTCCACACGATAGCGACCGGTTCAGTTTTTAGCCCGGTCTTTTTGGCGATCTCACTTGTGATAACCATAATCAATCTTCTTCGGTGTTCAGGTTCGAAATGACGCGTTTGATGAGAGTATAGAGGGCATCTTCTTCTTTAGCTGATAATCCGCAAAGAACGGTCTCATTGATCTGATCTCCTATCCTGACAAGATCTTTTTTGAGGGCAAGCCCGGATTCGGTGAGAGAACAGATCCACTGCCGGTTATCTGCCGGGTGTTTTGTCCTGATGATGAGGCCGGTTTCCTCAAGTTTTCTGATTTCCCTGGAACAGAGACCTTTGTCGATCTCAAGATCTCCGGCGATCAGCTCCTGGTTGGATCCATCATGGTTGGAGAGATACCGGAGTATTGAATACTGCGTGATCTTTATCCCAAATCCGGAGAGTTCATTGTTTAATCGTTTTTGGATAAGCCAGTATGCAAGTGCCACGTACTTTCCAAACAGCCCTTCCGTTTCTCTCATGCAATTAGTTGATGAGTCAACAATACATATAATGTTGACGGGTCAACGATTAAAAAAGATCTGAAGTTTTCAAGTAAGTAGATAACTCTTCAATCTCAATCACAACCTCTCTCCCAGACAGGGATAACTCCACCGGTCCCCCGGGTTGAATTCATCTATCCCTTCCTCCCGGCTCATCACCGCCCGGGCATCATCCTATGAGATCCTCCCAATCTCACCCGCCCCATCGATGATCACCCTGACTACTCCTGCGCCAGAGGATCAGGCTTCAGCCTACAGACCTGGCATCTCCTATGACTTGTGGCCAGACTCAGTATTTTCCATTATCTTTAGGACAATAACATCCTCAGGTTAAGAGTAAAAACGGCCAAGTCCTCATACATTGGATGATTTGTTTTGAGCGTAATACGCATGTTCCTCCGGATTGCATAGATCCTGTTTTTTGAGTTCATGGTTTCTTTAATGCTTGTTTATAA
>NZ_JAJRBM010000098.1 GCF_028679455.1 Methanospirillum sp.
CTGCAGCAGTAAGTGCATCATCGTCACCGGTTCCTCCGACTGTCTTCTGCCACTTCAGGTTCCCGGTTGCGTCGATTTTTATGATCCATGCATCATAACCTCCATGGTTCCCGGTTACATTCCCGTCATTGGAGTTGGTATATCCACTGACCAGATACCCACCGTCAGTGGTTCTGATTACTGCTTCTGCATCATCATCTCCGGATCCTCCGTAGGTCTTCTGCCAGTTAATGGTCCCGGTTGCATTGATCTTCACGATCCATGCATCATAATCTCCATGGTTTCCTGCAACATCCCCGTTGGTTGAATTTGTATATCCTGCAAACAGAAATCCACCATCATCGGTGTGAATAACCATTCTTGCATCCTCATCTCCGGATCCACCATAGGTCTTCTGCCATTCGATTGCACCGGTGGTGTTGAGTTTCACGATCCAAGCGTCGTAATACCCATGGTTATTGGTGACATCGCCATCGTCTGACAAGACGTACCCTCCTGCAAGGTACCCGCCGTCAGATGTCTGGAGTACCGTGTTTGCTCCGTCATCTTTTGTTCCTCCAAGGCATTTCTGCCACTGGAGTGTTCCATTGGTACTGAGTTTCTGGATCCAGGCATCATAGACCCCGTGCATCCCGGTTACATTACCATCATACGATCCGGTTCCTCCCCCTATCAGGTATCCGCCGTCAGATGTCTGAATATCTACCCATCCCCAGTCATGAGCAGTTCCACCCAGACAGGTTGCCCATTCAACCGAGCCATTACCTGAAAGCTTTACGGTCCATGAATCGTCATACCCGTGGTTTCCGATCACGTCGCCATCAGAGGAGTAGGGATATCCACAAACCAGATACCCGCCATCGGCAGTCTGATTTACCCCAACCCCTCCATCAGTGTCAGATCCTCCGAGGCATTTCTGCCATTCAATGATTCCCGTGGAGTTGAGTTTCACGACCCAGTAGTCATATTTTCCATGGTTTCCGGTTACATCCCCGTCAGTTGACATGGTGTATCCACTAAATAGGTATCCACCGTCAGATGTCGGGATCAGGGAGCGTGAACCTTCAGAACTGCTTCCCCCAAAGCATTTCAGCCAGTTGATGCCAATCGGTGAGATATTATTCTCACCAGATGCTGCTGATGTTTGTACCTGACTGGTTCTTGATACACCTTGAGCAGACACAGCCACTTGTCCGGTTTGAGCTGGTACCTGGGCAGTAGTTGTGTTTACGGTTGTTCCCTGATGCTGGTGTAATCCGACATTCGGATCCGGTATCGGTTCAGCAGATACAAACGTCAGTAGCAGTCCGATGCAGGCCAGTCCAATCACCAATGCACAAAGCTGCCTTCTGGTATTTACGAAATTAATATCTCTTTTCATATGTCCCCGCTTTTCCTCCCTGATGCATTCCACTCATCCACCATTCGGTAGTTCTTCGTAACATTTAAAAATAAATATATTTTTCGATATATTTTATGAATCTGATGTTTTTGATGGAAAAATATGGTAGTAATGGAATTCTCTGATCAGTACAAATAAGTATCACGGTAAACCGCCGAAAAAATCATGATACCTGGTACCATCAGGTCATATCATGTAGTCCTAGCTGCATTCTTAAGATATCCTGACATAGGATGATACAAGATGACTCTCTCACCGGCCTTACTCTCCCCTTTGATTCCGCTCTGGTATCCCTCGGTGGTGATCTGGATAATCGGTGAAACCGTGCTGATTGTGCGAAACAAAGGGATCTCCTGCCATTGTTCCGTGAGGATACGGATCGTGCTCATCTTCTATGCAATATTTTGCATCCTACTGGCACTCCTTGCTGCACTCAATCCGCTCTTTCAGTTCTCTGCTGACCCAACCCGGATCACCATAGTCAGTCTGTTTCTCATATGGGTTGGTATGGCAATAAGGTTCAGTGCAGCCAGCGAATTGGGAGTTTTTTATAGTCCGAAGATGATTGCAGATCACGGTCACCACCTTATCCGGACCGGCCTGTACCGGTATATCCGTCATCCGTCAGGCTTAGGGTTTATGGTAGTTGTCTGTGGTGTTTCGCTGATATGCGTTAATTATCTGGTCCCGATCCTTGTACTTGGTGGTCTGGCCCCGGTAATTCTGGTCCGGATTTTCGTGGAAGAGGATACTCTGCATAACCGGTTTGGGTATGAATATCATCAGTATTGTGAACGAACCTGCCGGCTAATTCCCGGATTGTTTTGATCAGATTTCAGACTCTTTATTTGATTCATGATGATGGTTGAATCGGAAGTACTCTCATTATTTGGTCTTCGTTTTTGCACCGGGTCTGAAAAAATCACGGGGTAAATCGATATCTTTTAGGCGTTTCAAAACGTAGATCTCTTCTATCCAACCTGGCTTTCCTGTGTCAGGTCATGCTCTACAAACGGTGTGCAGGTTTCCGGGCAACCCGGAAAAGGTCCCTGATATGAACAAACCAGATACAGGTTCCGGGAATCACCAGAAGATCACTGTTCTCTATGTAGATGATGAACCGGATCTTCTAAGCATGGGCAAGGCATTTCTGGAACGATTAGGAGAGTTCAGTGTCGATACTCTGAAATCGGCACATGAGGCCTTGAAATCTTCCACCATTCAGACGTATGAAGTCATCGTCTCAGATTACCAGATGCCCGGGATGGATGGTATCGCTTTTTTGCAGGAGGTCCGGAGAATCTGTGATAACATCCCATTTATCCTGTTTACCGGACGGAGACGGGAGGAAGTAGTAATCCAGGCTATCAATAACGGTGCTGATTTTTACGTACAGAAAGGAAGAGATCCGATCGCCCAGTTTGCTGAACTTGGACACAAGATCCGGATCGCAGTAGAGAAAAACCGGATCAGGCAGTTACTTTGGGATTCAGACAAACGGTTATCTGATATTATCGGGTTCTTTCCTGATCCAACCTTTGCGATCGATATGAGCGGTTCGGTGACTGCCTGGAACCGTGCTCTTGAAGCGTTGACCGGATTATCAACAGCAGAGATGCTGGGGAAGGGAAAGAAAGAATATTCTGCAGCATTTTATACCGATGATCGTCCCCTGCTCATTGATCTGATCGATGAACCTGATGAAAAAATCCTTCAATATTACCTCACTTTCCACCGGGATGGTGACTCGCTTATCGGTGAGACAGAAACCATCAAACTGGACGGAACCCCGGTATTTGTTCAGAACAAAGTCTGCAGACTGTATACTGATGCCGGAGAGGTTACCGGTGCCATTGAGTCAATCCGTGAGATCACTCAGTTAAAAAAGACTGAAGGCGAACTGCGAAGAAGTGAGGAACGATACCGCTCGATAGTCAATAATCTGGATGAGATGATCATCAGACTCACCCCCGATGGCATCATCACTTTCATTAACGAGGCATTTCACCGGTTCTCCCTGCAAAATCTTGGTCTTGTACCGGTTGAGGGAATGGCAATTCATGAATTCCTTCAGGATAGTTATCCCCGTTTCGTATCTTTTTTAGCCGGATTATCACGGAATGAACCTGTACGTGAGATGGAACAGATGATACATAATCATACCAACGCGAAATTCTGGCTGGTATGGTCTGTCCGTGCATTATTCGACAAGAGCGACGCCCCTGATGAATATCAGGTTGTTGTGAGGGACATCACTGAAAGGAAGCAGGCTGAAGAGGTATTACAGGAGGAACATGCAAGATACCGTTGGTTTGCAGAAAATGCACTGGATATGCTCTATCGGATCTCCCTTTCTGATCAGAGATTCGAATACCTCAGTCCTGCTACAACGAACCTTACCGGATATACACCTGAAGAACTCTATGCAGATCCTACTCTGTTTCAGCATGTGATACACCCGGATTGGCAGGAGTATTATCATCTGCAGTGGAGTCAGGCACTGAAAGGGAATATCCCTCCTATTTCAGAGTACAAAATCCTTGATCGGTGTGGGAATGCCCATTGGTGTAACCAACGGAATGTGGTAGTATATGATGATTCAGGAAAGCCGGTAGCACTTGAAGGAATTGTCACTGATGTCACTCAGCAAAAAGAGATCGAGGATACTCTGCGAAGAAGTGAGAAGCGGTTTCTCGCGGTAACACAGAATGCAGGTTCATGGATCTGGGAGATTGACCCTGATGGTATCTACACCTATGCAAGTCCTGCGGTTTACGCAATTCTTGGATACTGGCCTGATGAACTGGTTGGAAAAAAACATTTCTATGATCTTTTTGATCCTGATGTTCGTGAGGAACTCAAAGCGGTAGTGATGCATGCAATCAAAAGGTACCGGGTTATCAATGATCTGGTAAATTGCAACCTGGATAGGAAAGGACGGCATGTGTATCTGAAATCCAATGCAGTGCCGGTATATGATGAACAGGGTGCCTTTACCGGCTACTGCGGGGTTGATCTTGATATCACCAGCGAGAAAGAAGCAGAGGGTAAACTGGCAGCAAGTGAGGAGAAATACCGTTCGTTTGTCGAGAATGCAAATGCAATCGTTTTTTCACTGACCCCTGACGGAGTTTTCACCTATGCTTCTCCCAATTGGACCGAACTGCTGGGTCATGATGTAAGTGAGGTGATTGGAAAACCCGCCTCTCTTTTTACTCATCCAGATGATTATGCCCATAATCTGGCAGCTTTTAACCACATTATCAACGCCGGGGAGAAGTTAAGAGTCGAAGGATATCGTGTTTGCCACAAGAACGGATCTTGGCAGTGGCATAGTCAGAGTCTCTCCCCGGTCTTTGATGCGACCGGTACCGTGGTGAGTATCCAGGGAATCTGCCACGATGTCACTGAGCGTAGACAGATTGAAGAGGCGCTTAAAAAAGCTAACCGCCAACTCAATCTGCTTACCGGGATTACCCGGCATGACATTCTTAATAAACTCTCGGTCATCCTCGGATCTATAGGGGTTGCAGAGAGGAAAAATTCCGATCCTGATCTTCCTGAATGCCATAAACGGATCAAATCTGCGGCCCATGCGATTCAATCCCAGATTACATTTACCCGGATATACGAGGATCTCGGTGTAAAGGAGCCGCAATGGATCGATCTCGACTCGATCATATCAGAGATTGTCATTCCAGCCACTATCACCCTGCATCAGGATCTGAAGCAGGTATCCGTATTTGCGGATCCGATGATAGAAAAGGTATTTTTTAATCTGCTGGATAATTCAATCAGACATGGTGAAAAAGTGACTAAAATCAGATTGTCTGCCAATGAAGATATGGGTGATCTGGTGGTGGTGTGGGAAGATAACGGGGTCGGTATTCCTCCCGACGAGAAGGAATTGATATTTGAGCGTGGGTACGGGAAAAATACCGGTCTGGGGATGTTTCTTGCCCGGGAGATACTGGATCTTACCGGGATCTCCATTTATGAGACTGGTTCTCCGGGAACAGGTGCTAGGTTTGAGATCCGGATTCCAAGGGGAATGTACCGGATCGGGTGAGCATCGGTGCCAGCATCAATTTTCATCTTTAACAGGGCTGGCTCTGAATTAGGTCAAGGCATCATACTATTATAGAAGTAACCGTACTAGTTTAAAAACGCCCGCAAATAGAATTGTAACCCTGAATTTTTAGAGCATACAATATGCAACGAAAGGGTTTGACGTACAAATCTGATAGTATGATATCTGCAACCTGAGTTCTGAATTTTATTTATAATTAACAGTTCATCTGAATCTAAAGGGTATTACGAATCAGGTATAAGAAACCATTGCAATATGGATCTCATAATACCCGCAATTGCAGGCAGGAAATATTTCTGTTGATTTGACATGGACTCAATAAATTCCTTTACTAATCCAGACTTAAATTGCCCCTCTGGCACTCCTCAAATAAAATCATTAGATTCGGGTAATATTTCTTACAAAGTACTCCATCTTGATGACGATCCAGACATTCTTAAAGTATGCAAATTAATCCTTGAAAAGCAGGGTGATATATCGGTTGATTCTGTTGAATGTCCTGTCAAAGCACTTGAAACGGCATATAATGAAAGGTATGATCTGATAATCACTGATCACCATATGCCGAAAATGTCCGGTTTAGAATTTGTTGAAAAAATCAGACATTTGAATGAACATGTTCCCATTATTGTATTGAGTACAGACTTGGATAAGGGATTATACATCTCATTCTCTAATCTCTTTTTCATTACTAAAGATGAATCACCTGAATTAATATTAAACAATATTAAGAGAATAATTCATATTTCGGTATCCAAATC
>NZ_JAJRBM010000009.1 GCF_028679455.1 Methanospirillum sp.
CGAATATCCAACATGGTAGTGTCAGGATTCAGCTGTAAAAGTAAATGACCCTATAACCTACATATCCCCCTCCTCCTGATCAATATAAAAAACTAACTCGCTAACGCTACACTAACCCCTTGTTGAGGGGAGTGGCCGTCCTGACCTGGTATCTTCGGTGGGCAGATTAGGGGGCATGCAACCCTCTCCTGTTTATTACGAAGAAGAACCCCTTGGTTTCAGATATGCTTGGTACAATTTTTTCACGATAATGTTAGGTGGACATCCATACCGGTGATCATCGAAACTAGAGATTAGATATCAGGCTCACAGGGAACAATTTATTTGAAGTTAAAGCAAATATTCTTTATTAAATGATCTTACGCTGCAGAAATCCCGTATCAATCGTTATTCATCGTCGTTCGATGACGAATATCAGAAATACCACGTACAGAGAACCATACCGTTTTTCCGAATCGATCCGGAAGACCTATGATCCACCTGATGAGTATAAGGAGGGATTTTCATCACTATTGCTCTCTATCTTTTCCGGAGGATATCAATAATTTCCTTCATCCATAAGACAGGTGTACCTGTTTCTTGGAAGAACAGTAAATTGACCTGATTCACTCCCATCAGCAACCCATGAAAGAATAATGCAAACAAATGTGTAAATTGGATAGGCGGAGATCTTATGAATTATATAAATAACATTAACATCGGAAAAAAACTTATTGGAAGCTTTCTATTTATTGCTGCTATTGTAGGATTTGTGGCCATCCTCGGATACCTGAATCTGGCTACCATGAACGAAGGAATCACAACCATGTACCATGATCGCCTCGTCCCCATTGAGGAGATCGGATCAATATCCAGTGATTTTAACGAGATCAGGGGAGATATGATCAAATATGCCCTGGTTCCCGAAGATCGCAACCAGATTAGGACAAATATTGCAAAACTTACCAGTAATATCAATACCAATCTTGATGGCTACAAGGAGACATATCTACTCGATTCTGAGACCGAAAACCTGAAAAAAATGGAACCTGCACTGTCAGGATACCTGAAAGAAGTTCAAACCTACCTGGATCTGATCGATGCCGGAGACGATGCCCGGGCGATAGCGATGTTACAGGACGGAACAGAGCTTGCCAAAAATAAAATCAATTTTGACACTTACTCTCAAAAATTAGAGGAGATAAACGATAAAGAAGCAGAAGCGATTCATGAAGAGTCGGAGAGCACGTTTGCAAACTCCTCCCTGCTCCTTGCCATTGCAGGAGTACTCGGTGTCATCCTCTCACTCATCCTTGGATCTGTGATCTCCAGGAGTATTACCGGACCACTAAACCGGACCGTGGAGATGCTCCAGGAGATGGGAAAGGGTCACCTGAGTGCCAGGTTGTGTATGAACCGCAGAGATGAGATAGGGATCATGGCAGAAACCATGGATACCTTCGCAGACAATCTCCAGAACAAAGTCATCCACCTGATAAAACTGATTGCATCCGGTGAGAAAGTTCAGCAGATCCCGCCGGTTGATGGGCAGGATGAGATAGCGCCGGCCCTGAACCAAATGATTGATACCCTCAATGCCCTCCTCGGACAGTTATCTACCCTGATTGGTGAAGCAAAAGAGGGGAGACTTCAGAGCCGGGGGGATGCTACCCGGTTTTTAGGGCTATACCGGGACATGATCACGGGCGTTAATGATATGCTTGATGCGATTACTGTTCCGCTCAACGAGACACTTCGGGTAGCAGACCGGTATGCTGAAGTGGATTTTTCCGCACGCTTCGATGACCGGCTAGAGGTAAAAGGAGAACTCCTTGAACTCAAGGAGAAGATCAATCAGATCGGAGTCCATGTAGGGACCGAACTTGGTGCTGCCATCAGGGAGATCAATGAGCAGATCAGTTCGTTGAGTGCATCAGCAGAAGAGGCCGCAGCCAGCGTTGAAGAAGTAACCTCGGGAGCATCAACAGTAGCCCAGAGTTCATCGGTGGTGAGCATGAATGCAGAAAAGAGTCTCCAGTCCATCGATCAGGTGTTATGTGCGATGGAGGAACTGACCACCTCGGTCTCAACCGTTGCGACAAAGGTTGACGCGGTAAGCAGACTATCACTGGACGCAAATGCCACCTCCACCTCAGGAATGGAACAGGCTGCTATCGCAGAACAGGGTATTCATCGCATTAACGAGTCTGTCACCGACGTTGGATCCATAATTTCCGAGATTCGCGGACAGATGAAAGAGATTGGAAAAATTGTCGGGATCATCGGGACTATTGCCGATCAAACTAACCTGCTTGCTTTGAACGCAGCCATAGAAGCAGCTCGTGCCGGAGAGGCAGGGATGGGTTTTGCCGTAGTTGCTGATGAAGTGAAAACACTGGCACAGGAGTCACAGGGCTCTACTGAAAATATTGCAAAGATCATAACTTCATTACAGCAGCAGTCAGAACGTGCATCAGCTGCGATGAATCAGGCAACACAGGAGGTTGAAAAGGGAACCGAAGCAATCGCAGGTACCATCCGGTTCTTTCATACCATCGTGGAACATGTTGAAGATATCTCCAGGAATATGACCGAAGTTGCAAGTCTGGCAGAGGAGGAGACAGCTGCAGTTGAGGAGATCACAGCGAGTGTATCTGAAGTTAAGGGCATGTCTACGGTTACCGCCAGAGAGGCTGAAAGTTCTGCCGCAGCATCTGAGGAATCATCATCTGCACTCGGCCAGGTTTCAACGGTCGTCAGTGATCTCTCGATCATCGCAGCAAGGATCAATGAATCAATGTCGCGGCTGAATGCGTGAGCGATCTTTTGGAGTCCTTGGTGAATAATATGGGAACCAGAAGTAGTTACCACCCGGCAGCAGTAACTCAAATCAGGAGTACCGGTAGAGGAAGTAAAACAGGAGACGGGAAAAAGTTTGTTGAATTTACGCTTGGAACCGAAATTAAACCGACCCATTCACTAATTCTCTGGCTTGATATCTAGGAGATAGCCAGAAAAATTATACTGGAGATGTATGGGTGGAGTACTGAAGTCCCATCTGATTAAGTACCATTCTTATATGCAAAAAGATGCAACAATCCGGAAGAATTAAGCGTTGTCCGATATGTAACGGACGCATGGAGTATAAATCATTTGATCCATGGACAACTTTTCCAAAAGATATCTGTAGCAGGTGTGGCTATTCCGGTTCTTTTGCCATCGAATGGGAAGACGATAAAATAATGGCAGATTACCATCCCCACGACTCCGAACATCGAAAAAAAGAGGCTTATGCGATAGAGAACAAATCACTACAGAATATTGTCCGTTTCTTTGTAATCATTGCCATAATCACATATCTCTTAGTTTTCGTGATGATTTTGAGTATGCTCATTACATAAAATGAAGGGCAGATGTATCGGATCAGCCCTGTTTTGAAGAGAGAGACGACGTTTCCTGTTACGGATACAAAACCTGTGGTTTATTGCCCTGCAAAAAAAATTCAGACACAAAGGTTGAGTCACACCAGGTACCATCTGAACTTCTCAATTCCGGGATTAATATTCAATCCCTTTTCGGGCAGAAACGCCCTGATCAAAATAGTGTTTCACCTTTTTCATTTCAGTGATCAGATCAGCAGCAGAAACCAGTTCAGACGGAACCCTCCGTCCGGTCAGAACCACTTCAACGTGGGATTTGCGACTTTCCAGTATTGATATGAGTTCTTCAACAGAGAAGATCTGGTATGCAACACAAAGCAGGATCTCATCAAGCACTATGAGATCAAAGCATCCTGATGTAAGAGCATCATGACAATACCTCAATCCCTTCCTGGCTGCTGCAATATCCTCGGATCCCGGAAGTCCGGCGATAAAGTTCCCGGTACCGTACTGTTCGATACTGAACCGATCACAAAGTGAGCATAACCCGAGTTCCGCGGTTTCTACTCCCTTGAAGAACTGGGCAAAGAATACCGAACCTCCAGTAAGCAGGATCCGTAATGAAAGCCCGAGCGCTGCGGTGGTCTTCCCTTTACCGGTACCACAGTAAATCTGGATATATCCCTGCTTAAACTGCCCGCTCTTCGGAGAATGGGAAACCATCCGGTGTATCGACGGATGGACTCCCAGCGATGGATCAGGTACTGGTGGGCAGTGAGGTGAACAGATGGTTCCGTCCATATATGATTCAGGCCGGATGAGCCAATGCCTTCTCTTTCTGGAGGGCCCAAACCACGAAATCGTTTGGATTCGTAAATGGTACCGCGGAAATGGGACTTTCCTGGCCGAGACCGGTCTCAAGGCGCTGTACGATCTCACCGCTCTCTGGCACATACGAGTATTTCACTTCAAGATCATTCTCTTTTCCATATAACCCGGGATCCATTGCCAGATTATAGGCGATCGAAACAGCCCACTGATCTTCCCCGATATCAGCATAGACTTTCCCGAGCAGCCGCCGGTTATCCAATCTGATAGTTGTCTGGTTTTCAAAATCGTCTATTGTTCTTCGTGCTTTAGAGTTAGGCTTCAACCCAAAAAATTTTGCCATATATCAAAATAAGTTTGTTTAATACAAATGTCTTTCTATATTTATGGGAAAATATGGCAGACTGGGAGAGACAGAATGAACAATTGCCGCATTGATGATGGTAATCAGGGCTGGAGATTACACCAACTCTGATTTCCCTACCACGAACCATATGTTTCGCCTCTGCGCCCGTTACAACAATGAGAAAACCCGTATGGCTGTGTATAATCCAAGAACGCAGCATGACACCATCGAATCCGGACTCAGTCAAACGGCCAGGTCTCGTCGTACCAGGAATGCGATGCCCGTTCTGTGGGCGTGGAGCAGTAGAATGGCTGGATGGCGGTACCTGGATCCTCACGCGGCACCAGGTTCCACTTCCCCATTATCTCTGTTATAATTGTCACCAGGTGTTTCATCAAAAACCGGAATCCAGATCCGAACCCTGGAGACTGAACCGGTTGCCATGAGAGTGGAAGTGTATGTATGAATCAGATTATGGTATACACAAAAGAGAA
>NZ_JAJRBM010000099.1 GCF_028679455.1 Methanospirillum sp.
CAAAGGTATATGTCACCGTGGCTCCGGGCAATGTACATACACAGGTCGGGTAGAAGAAACTCATTTTGGTATAGGTGAAGGATGGGCTGATTTCTGTCGAGGTGTTTCCGTCACCAAAATCCCACTTGACTGAATCACAATTTTCTCCTCCAGGTAGCGTAAACTGTACTTTGAGCGGTGCTTTTCCTTCATCAGGAGAGAAGAATGGATCTGCAGAAGCGATTCCAATACTACAGATAGAAAAAAACAATATTATGATAAACCATCTGGCGAAAGAGGATATATCTCTGGAAATGGGGGATGATACCATCTGAGGGTACCGTTAGCAGTATCCGGATAAAGGGTTTCCAGTTATCAGATCCTGATACCTTATCTGATGCATAATCCTATGATATGTACTATGATAATACCCGGAAGATGGCAGGCATTCATTGCTTCCATCGTTCTTACCCTGCTTGCACCCCATATGCCACCCGGAATGGCAGGGTTTTTCCTTATCATCACTTCTGCATTTATCTGTATGAGGAGCAGTGATCTTTCACTCCCCTTTGCTCTGTTTATCCTGGGACTTCTCAGTTTTTTTGGACTTCTCCCTGCTTTTGTCCTCTGCGCAGCGGTATTGATCGTAGCAACACGTGAACTGATCTTCTCATATTCTGGCGGAAGACCTGCAGAGTATGCACTTTCGTTGATCGGAGGTCTGCTGGTTGCAGCCCTGGTAATTTTTTATACCAATGGAGGAACCTGGCTATCAGCGGTGGTCGGGGTGACGGTTGCTGTTTTGCTTCACGCGATCCTGCAGCAGAATCCCTATTCGATTACCGGTGAACTGGTTGGGGTTTCCATGTCGATGCTGCTGATTGAGGTTCTCGAGTTTCAGGCTGATCTGCCACTGGTTGCAACCGCAGCATTCATCTCATTCGGGTTTGCGTACTTTGCATACCGGCTTAAAACTGCGGATATTGCGGGACTGTTTTCTGCTGCCCTGGTTGGTATCCTTCTTATAGTCTTTGCCGGAATATCGTGGTTCCTGATTATGCTGGCATTTTTCATTATCGGAGCTGCAGCAACCCGGTACAAGATTGATTATAAAAAGAGCCTGCATGTTGAACAGGAGAGCGGTGGTGTCCGGGGATACGTCAATGTCTTTGCAAATGGCCTGGTATCAGTAGCAGCAGCAGTATGCTTCGGAGTTACCCATCACCCGATCTTCATTGCGGTATACCTGGGAAGTGTAGCAACTGCCGCGGCTGACACGGTAGCAGGAGAGATCGGGGTTTGTTCAGGACGTCCCTATCTGATTACCACACTAAAACCGGTTCCTGAGGGAACAAACGGCGGGGTCTCGGTAACCGGAGAGATTGCCGGACTTCTCGCTGCTGTTTTTATTGCCGCCTGTGCAGTCCTGCTGGGTGTTGCTGATCTCCCTGTTTTTCTGGCTTCAGTATTGGGAGGTCTCATTGGAGCAAATATCGATAGCTTCATTGGAGAAGTGCTTGAGAACAAAAAGATAGTAGGAAATGCAGGAACAAACTTCCTTGCAACCCTTGGTGGAGGAGTGGTTACTGCTCTTCTCTGGGTTGGATTCTCTCCAGTCTTCTGACACTCCCTGGTTCTAATATTTATACCACCGCCCTTTTTCATCATATTCTCCCGTGGTTGGAATCACCGGAACCGGTGCTGATGAGGCAGCAATATAGCACTGGTGCTTGTAGATGATGAAGAAGGAGACCGGTATGATCAGGTATATTCCTATCATTATTGCGGTTATGAGAATTCCATCAGTTCTGAGCAGATTCTGCCATTCAGCCAGTCCAAACCCGAAAAAGATCTTTAGTTGCTCTGCAGCTCCGAGTTCCAGGTACTGGCTAAACCGATCTGCCAGAATCATTCCCCATATGGATGCCATGATCACTCCCAGTGCTCCTGCACTGATTACTGTGACCACAATGCAGGTGATAATCATGAGTATTGAGCGTGAAGCGATTATCATGCTCTGTTTCAGGGATGCAAAAACTTTCAGCCCTTCGGTTACCGCAACATTGTCAGCAAAAAATGAAAATAACAGTACAGGGACGGAGATGCCAATGAATAATCCTCCAATCATTGAGGGATCAGTCAGCCCGGCTATTGCGTAAGGGATACTGAAGAGTATCAGGAGCAGGAAAATGATAGCGACAGCCACGATTACCGGGAGCAGTACCGGGAAGAAGTAACGTACTGCAGATCCCACAAAGAGCGAGGGTGTGTACGTATTATCCCGCAAACATCCCAGAGCACCTGCTACCAGGAACGGGAAGATAACCGCGCCCAAAAAGAGCAATTTCCCGGCGATGAACTCGCCGCCGGAGAATGCCAGCCAGATGAAACCTGCCAGTAACACTCCTGCGTAGAGACCGGGCAGCAAAAGCACCGGCTTTTTCAGAAGATTGATCGCATCAACGAATGGTTTTCCGTTCATTATTATCGATCCCGGGGCATCGCTACAATCTCACGAACCTGCAGATCAAAGAACCTATTTGTATGTGATGGCAGGATTACGCATACGGTATCAACTCCGCTGGCAGTCCCGCCAAGAGCAATAACTTCTTCAGTAACTGGGACTGCTCCCTGATCTGCTGCAATGAGTGTGCATTCGACTGCGACCTTGAGTCCTACCGCTATCACGCGTCTGAACGCTTCTGCTACTGCCTCACTCCGTGAGCCTCCACCGACTTTAGGTGAGGAAGAGAACGCGCGTTCAAGACCTGAAAGGACATGAGTCCCGGTTACAATCCTGATCTTTTTCTTTTTGAGTTCTTCTGCGGTGGCAGGATCAAACTCCCAGACTCCGGGTTGTGAAAATCCGACCACATGGGAGACAATGATCAGGGAAATTTCAGAACCCCGCACTACATCGGCTGCGATTTTAGCGGTTTCCCCACTGGTGCTTGGCACGATAAGGTACCGGATTCCCAGTTCTTCTGCCCGCTCTTTTGCGATCTTGAGGGCATCCCGGGTGTTCTCGCTACCGGGTTTATCAAAATACCAGATTTTTTTGGTAGAGTACCCCATACATATCGGTTAGACCGCCAAGGTTTAAGGTACGAGCTATGATAACTCTTGCATTGGCAGGAAAACCAAACTGCGGAAAATCCACCTTGTATCGGGCGGCTACTCTTGCGCCTGCTGAAATCGCCAATTACCCCTTCACTACGATAGACGCGAACCGGGGGGTCGCATATGTGCGGGTACCCTGTCCCTGTGTTACACTTGAACACCGGTGCGGTACCTGTGTGGATGGGATCCGGTACGTCCCGGTCCATCTGATTGATGTCGCAGGGCTGGTCCCTGAAGCATACACCGGAAAGGGTCTGGGAAATCAGTTTTTGGATCATCTCAGGCAGGCGGATGCTATCATCAATGTGATTGATGCGAGTGGCGCGACTGATATTGAAGGAGCTCCTGATGATATCGGATCTCATGATCCCCTTGAAGAGATCCCGATGCTTCAGACTGAGATGACGATGTGGCTGTACGGAATCATCGATAAACACTGGGCAAAGATGCAGCGACAGGCCCAGGCTAAAAATTACAACATGTATGCCGGTCTGGCAGAACTGCTGGCTGGTCTTTCTATCCGGGAAGAGCATGTTATCGATGCCGAACGTGAATCAGGTATCACCTTCAGGTCTGCACAGGCTGAAGACCTCCAAAAATTTGCCAGGATCCTTCTGAAATACTCAAAACCGATGATCCAGGCAGGTAACAAAGCAGATCAGGCACCTGCAGAACTGATTGCAAAGGTGAAGGAAGCAGGAATCAGTCTCATCTCCGGTGCTGCAGAACTGGCACTCCGATCTGCTGCTGAACACAATCTGATCGTCTATCATCCCGGTGATGTCACCTTTACCATTCCTGAAGGAGTTACACTCAATGCTGCCCAGCAGGAAGGTCTTGCAAAAATCCGGGTATTTATGGATACGTACAAGGGAACCGGGGTCCAGCAGGTGATAAACCGCGCTGTCTTTGAGCTTCTTGATCAGATCGTGGTCTACCCGGTGGAGGATGAAACCCATCTCACCGATGCGAAAGGACGGGTACTGCCTGATGCATTCCTGATGAAGAAAGGTTCGACTCCTCACGATCTAGCCTACCAGGTCCATACCGATATCGGGAAGGGATTTTTGTATGCCATCGATGCAAAGACAAAGATGCGGATCAAGGAGACCACTCTGCTCAAGGATGGCGATATCATCAAGATCGTCAGCACAGCAAAGTGATCTTCGCCACATTTTTATACTAGGCAATAGATAAATCCACAATCATGGGTGGTGAGATATTTCAGGCCCAGGTTCTCAAAAATTTTTTTGACACAATTACGGGAACCGATCGAAATCTCACCCGGATCTATATGTGTGTGATAAGTCTGGCACGACTACGTGGAGAAGATCCCGATACTATCGGAAGACTTACTGAGCAGATGAGACTGAGTAAGGTGAAGAAAGAACTCTCCATCGATGTGCTTGACTACATGTGTGCAGTAGCTTCGGATCTTGAGATCTCTGCGGTGAAGACTGCGTTCGGTGTCAGGGATCTGAGCGAAGTGGTGCAGGACTTTGATGGGATCAGTCTCGATAGTCTCTGATCCTTTTATTCCGAGTTCATATATTGAGGCAGGGCATATACTGATACCAGATGAAGGTCTGTATCATGTGCGGAGGAGAGGGGACACGGCTGCGTCCGCTCACCTTCGAACGTCCGAAACCCTGTATTCCGATCGTCAATAAGCCTTCTATTGAGCATCTGGTCTCTCATCTTTCCAATCTCGGTTTTCATGACATCGTCATCACGCTGGGATACAAAGGAGATGCTATCGAGCAGTCACTCGGGGATGGCGCTCTGCTTGGTGCCAATATCTCCTATGTATATGAAGAGACCAAACTTGGAACCGCGGGAAGTGTGAAAAATGCACAGCGGTTCCTCGGTGATAAGCCCTTCCTCGTAGTAGGCGGCGATCATGTTACGGATCTGAACCTCCTTGAGTTCTATCGTGAGCACCTGAAGAGTGCAGCAATTGTCACTATCGGTTTGATCAGCATCGATGAACCTTCTGAGTATGGCATCGCCGAGATCGACGTCGAGAACCGTATTCGCAGATTTAGGGAAAAGCCCGGACCAGGTGAGATCTTTTCGAATCTGGCATCAACCGGGATGTATGTCTGTTCTCCTGATATTTTTGAATATATTCCGGCAGGAGTAAAATTTGACTTTGCCAAGAACCTCTTCCCGCTCCTTATGGAGAAGAACCTCGCGCTTAACGGGTGGCTTGCCAGGGGGAACTGGTCTGATGTCGGGCGTCCGGCTTCGCTGCGTCAGGCTGAGAAATGGAAACTTCAGGAGATGCGGTATGCCAACATCAGCGGAGATCTTGATGTCAAAAACGCCAATATCCAGGGGCCGGTTGACTTTGGGAGTTCAATTTATCTTGGTAATAACAGCAGGATTGTCGGCCCGGTAGTGATAGGTTCAGGTACCTCTATCGGTGACAATGTTCTCATCGGTCCATACACCTCGATCGGCAAGAACTGTGTGATCAGAAATAATGTGCGGCTTCTTTCCTCATCTATTTATAATCGGGTCGTGATCGGGCAGGGCTCGTCTGTTTCCGGTACCATTGTGGATAACGAAACCATGATTGGAGACGGATGCAGTGTTGAGCATGGGTCAGTGATCGGACCACGGTGCGTGATACGCAACCGGGTTACGATTCATTCAAACACCCGGATATGGCCAGATGTGGTAATAGCAGACGGTACCGTGGTTACCGAGCACGTACTGAACGATGACTACGATACCCGGTGTGAAGGCTCCTAATTCTCTTTCTTCTTATGAGAGGGCAGATCTATCGCCTCTCCTCCCACGACAACTGCCCCGCCAAACCGGTGTGTACCTGCCACGAGCGGGTGGCGGGCATAGTCCATGATCTGAATATCATCGATGGTTCGGAGTTTCATCGCCCGGGCTGTGCGTTCAAGGCCGAGTTCAAAGTTCTCCATGATCTCGATCAGGTATGCCTCAAGTATCTTTATCCCCAGTTTCTTGGCAGCAACAGCACGGTGGTGACCATCGACCAGGATATTCTGGTCAGGTTTTTTGATCACAATGACCGGTTCTGCAAGTCCCTTCTTGATCTCATAGATCCTTCCCTCCAGTTCATCCATGTAGATCCGTGACTGGGTGGGAAGCAGACTGTTCACCATAACCGGC
>NZ_JAJRBM010000100.1 GCF_028679455.1 Methanospirillum sp.
AGAGTGTATCCTTACTGCAGCGACGACTTCAGTCTTTAATGGGCTTCCTGATGCTGAAGAGAAGTTTGATATCAAGATTCACTTCTTTGGTGACAAGTTCGAGTCCAAGGTTGAGATTGGCGGGCGTGCCTGCTGGAAGATCCCAATCATGGAGGGTGACTATGTCGGTGAAGAAGTCTTTGGGATGGTCAAGGGTGTCGCAGGCGGCAACTTCTTTGTCATGGGTGAGAATCAGATGGCTGCCCTCGTTGGCGCACAGGCTGCATCTGATGCAATTCTTGCCGTAAAGGGAACCATTACCAGTTTCCCGGGAGGCATTGTTGCATCCGGTTCAAAAGTTGGATCCAAAAATTACAAGTTCCCGATCCCTGCAACCACCAATGAGCAGTACTGCCCCAGTATCAGGGAGAAAGTCCCTGACACGAAAGTTCCTGAAGGGGTCAAGTCTATCTATGAACTTGTCATCAACGGAGTCGATGAGAATGCAGTCAAGCAGGCAATGGCTGCTGGTATCAAGGCTGCAGTCAAGGTTCCGGGAGTGAAGTTTATCAGCGCAGGGAACTACGAAGGAAAACTCGGACCATTCCAGTTGAAACTTCACGAGATTCTCTGAATCTTTCAATTTATCTTTTTTATCTGACTGATAATCTGTCCCTCTGATATCAGATGAGTACCGGTGATTCTATGGGATCAGAGTTCGATATCTTCTGGGGGATGTGTGATGAAGGCGGCGAAGTCTTCAGTCTGGGATCTATATAACGGCGCAAAGCAGTACGTGGTGCCGCTCTTTCAGCGGCCTTATGTCTGGTCACGAGCTCAATGGGAGCAGCTCTGGTCAGACATCACCGAACAATATGCCATGAAAACCGGCAATCCGCGGGACAAGATACCGGACAGGTTCCTTGGTTCCATTGTGGTTGTCCGGGAATACGAGAAAAACCTCGATAAATATACTATCATCGATGGTCAGCAGCGGATAACCACCATCAGTATTATTCTTGCGGTTATTCGGGCATTTGCAAAAGAGCGAACTCTTACTGAACTGTATGAGCAGATTTCCGATTTTCTGAGAAATGCCCCCCGGAGTGGAGAAGGACAGCATGTTGTCATCCCGACACGTATAGATAAAGCTGCATTATATCATATTTTTGATGAAGATTACAACTTTGAACAAGATTCCCGGATTGTAGAATGTTTTGATTTCTTCTGGCGGAAGATCGATGAATCGCATGATCTTGATATTGTGGCTCTCCAGCAGGTGATCACTGAAGATCTCTGTGTGGTGTATATTGAACTGGATCAGGGCGAGAATCCAAATCAGGTCTTTGAAGCCCTCAATTACCGGGGTGTTCCACTTGAAGAGTCAGATCTTATAAGGAATTTTTTCTTTGCGAGTCTCAAATCCCCTGAAGATGCAGAACGTCAGTACGACCTGTTCTGGAAACCTATGGAGGAGCGGTTTGGTAATCACCAGGAACTTATCTCACGGTTTCTCCGGTATTTCTGCATGAAAAGCGGCGATCCAATACGGGTCGGCGAGATCTTTGAACTTATCAGACGAAAATACCTCGGTGTTTCGCCGGTAGATATCATGCACCTTCTACAGGATATCAACCGGTACTCCGATTACTACCTCCGTCTTCTTCAGCCCGAACTGCTTCCCCTTGAAAAGGTGATCTCTGAAGAGATGAGGCAGCATCTTTCCAGGATTAAGCTCCTGGGCTCAGATGTCCCGGCTCCTTTTCTCATGAACTGCCTGGGGTGGAATGATCCAACATACCAGGCCGGAACTCACCTGAGCGATGCTGACCTCAATTTGGTCATGAAGCAGGTAGAAACCTATCTGATCAGACGCGCAGTGTGCGGGAGGCCGGAAACCGGATATGAAGAAGTCTTCTCACTTCTCTGCAGGACTGTTCATCCTGAAGAAGGATCAATTCCTGATCAAGTATCTTCATTTTTTTCCCGGCTTGAAGAACCATACCGGATGCCTGATGATGATGAGTTCGATGATCATCTCAGATTCAGCGATCTCTATCATCCTGATGGTGAGAATACCACTGCCTGGGTTGTGATGACTGCTCTCGAATCATACTTCTCAGATCAGTCTCCTTCATCTGGCCCGCTCGCCGGCCTGGACCTTTTTGATGATGGCCCGGCTGAACAGATGATCGATCATATCATGCCAGTCACTCCCACCCCATGGTGGAAGGAGCATCTGGGAAAAGAGTGGGAGACGGTTCATCAGGATTATCTGCACCGGCTTGGCAATCTCACCCTGACCATGGAGAATCCTGCTATTCTGAATGCAGATTTTGATACAAAAAAGGCATGGTATGCTCTTGATAATCACCTGCTCAATATCTCCATGAAAGGAATCAGACTCTGGCGCAAGTTTCAAATTGATCAGCGGTCCGGAGTTCTTGCTGCCTTCTGCAAAAAGATCTGGCCATATCAGTCTGATCTCTCTCCCGCCCCGGTTGTTGCTGAACTGTCGGTCCCCGGGCTCCGTTCAGGAGATATTTCCAAGACTGCAAAGCCGGTGCAGGTCATCATTCAGGGTTCGGGCCATGTCGTGAAGTACTGGTATCAGGTACTCGAAGTCACCGTTCGTGCTATTTATGAAGCAGAACCGCAAAAATTTGAACGAATCGTACGGGAATGGCCTGGATATTTTTCCGATGATCCATCCCGGTTCAAATCTGCGGTGGGACCGTACACGTTTAAGTCACGGTTTGGCAGATACCAGATTCGTGATATGTGCATGAGCATGATTCGTCTGATTGGCTGGAATGATGACTCCTGGGCTCTGGAAATCATCTGAACTTTTTTCTCCTGATACCTGGAGATAGTTTATCTACTTTGGTGCCGAAAATTCTGGCAACGAAATTTTCGGTGACAAACATGAACCCCTCCATTCCGGCAATTTCCGGAGATCTTGCATCACAAACCCGGGTAACTTCAGATGAGTGCCTGACTGATCCATATATTATTCATTATCCATGGATTGCTGCGGTTGCTTCTGAAGAAGGAGACCGGGTAGAACTCATTGAGTGTTTTGACTGCATCGGGGGTGCGATGTGGGTAAAAAAACATTATGCCAAGAGTCCGCTGGTCACCTCGGTACGAACCGTAGGTTCCATGAACCGCTACATGCTGAAGACCGGAGTTGTGGATCTCAATCTTGAGGGATCACGGTTTCCTGCCGGTATTTCTGCAGTTAAGATATCAGACTCAACGATAGCAATCTCCTACCTTGGGATGGGCGGTGGCGGGGTTGGTGCCACCATCTGCCGTGCTACCGCTGCCGGGGTAATTTCATCAACCTATGATGAATCAGGTGGTGGAAAAGTGGCAGGGTCCACTTTGGTTCTTCCCCGTCATAGTCGGGTACTGATAGGCGTGGATGATACTGATACCCCCGAGCAGGGAGCAACATGGACCCTGGTTCATAATATCGCCCAGGCTGTCGCTGGTGATCCCAAATCCACAGATCCACACCGGTATCTCTCACATACGATTGTCCAACTCTTCCCGGTACCGTTCAGAACCAAGAACTGTGTCGGGGTGGTAGCCGAGTTTGCCAGCACCAATGTTCAGGATCTCATTGATCGGTTCAGGTGTCTGCTTCAGAAGTACACGCTTTCCGAAAAGACCGGAATGGCGGTATATCTGGGTTTCTCACCTGAAGAACTTCTTCCGTTCGGTGAAAAAGTTAAGCGTGGTCAGGTGGAACCGGACGAGGCGGGCAGGTTGGAAAGTAAAAATCTTAAGATTATCATGCACGGCCGTGGTATTACCGGAGCTATTGCGGCAATACCGTATTATACCCGGTATGACGAGGCGCTGGAACTCTATGGACCGTAATCAATGGCAGAGTCTGAAAGCGCAATTGCTCGCAATAGGGACAGTGCAAGTCACTGGTGAACCTGCAGATGACTATTACAGCCGTTCAACAGCAGGTCCGGGAGCAGGAGGGCAGGGTTCTCTCTTCTTCTCGTGTGATGGTCACCGGGTTAGGCTCTCGCTTGCTGACCGCTCTCCGGTGATGGTAAAGCATTCTGGAAATGGAAGAGCTGTGCTCATGGTGAATGATGAGAAGTTCGAAGGAATGCTCGAACGTCCTGCTCTTCACTGCCCGAGACAAGCTTACATCACGATAACTCCAACCTGCATCTTTTCCTGTCGTTATTGCAATGTGCCGGTTCTGAAAGGTAAACGGAAGACGATTGAGGAGATTGAAAGCCTGGTTGAGTCGGTGTATGGGAGTATTGATGCGATCTCACTAACTTCAGGAGTGATGGAGAGCATCGAAGAGGAAGAAGCATATACGTGTGACGTTGTCTCCCGGCTCACCAGGTTTAACCTCCCGATTGGTGTCTCTATCTACCCGACGATTCATACTCCTGCCAGGTTGAAAAAGGCGGGAGTGGTTGAGGTGAAGTTCAACCTTGAAGTAGCAACTCCTGATCTGTTTACAACTATGTGTCCTGGCCTCAATTTTGGCTCCATCAGAGAGATCCTCAGAGATTCAGTGAGTCTTTTTGGGAGAGGTCATGTCTTCTCAAATCTCATACTCGGTCTTGGAGAGAGCGATATAGAGATGAAGGCATGTATCGACTCGCTCTGTAGTGATGGAGTGATTCCGATCATCAGGCCACTCAACCCGACTGCAGAACTAAAGGAGTATTCGAGGCCAGATGCGGCCAGGATAGAAAGGATATTCAGGTATTTGGGTTTTGCACTGGAGAGATCAGATCTGAACCCTGCCACAGCCCTGACCATGTGTCCGGCCTGCATGGGATGTGACATGATTCCAGGGAGAGAGTAATGACAGGCAGAGAATCCGGAGAAGATCTTTTGGTTCGTACCATCAGATCCTCTGCTGATCGGATATACGCCGTTCCAGGCTACCCGGTATCCACGCTGGTGAGTAAAACCGGTGCCCGGCTTGTTATCAACGAAAAGGTCGCCCTTGAACTCGCTATCGGTGACTCCCTAGCTGGACGTCGGGCCTGTGTGATCGTGAAACATGTAGGCATGAATGCTCTTGTAGATCCACTGGTTCATGCAACTTTTCAGGGCCTCAGTGCAGGTGTCGTGATCGTCTGCGGTGATGATCCCGCCGCAAGAAATACCATGACCGTGCAGGACTCCCGGTTCTTCGGTCCTGTTGCATCTATTCCGGTTTTCGAAGGAATTCACGAATCCTGTATCGATGATGCGTTTACTGCTTCAGAACGCCACTCACGGGTATCCCTCCTGCGGTTGACTGCTGAAGATTTGGGGTCACCGTCCATTGTCCAGGATAGCGTTTACGGAACCGGCTCCCCTGATCCTAGTCGTAGTCCGGGATCCCTTGCTGATTCCGATCTGACCATGTATGGACGTGCTGTCCGGGCAGCTGCAGAGTCTGCCCGTATCACTGCAGAAGGGTTGTCCCCGATTCCTCTCTCTGAGTTTCATCTAACGTCTTCACCGACAAGCAGGCGGGAACGAGGGAGTACCCTTGGTCTCTGTGCAGCCTGCCCATTCAGATCGCTCTTTGATCTGATGGCGAAGAAGAGCCTCTCTGCTATATGTGATACCGGGTGCAGTCTGATCGCAATGAATCCTCCGTACTCATTTGGTGTCGCCAGTTATGGAATGGGATCGGCAGTAGCCGTAGCTGCATCTGCGGGTAAGGTTGCTCTGATCGGTGATTACGCCCTGTTGCACTCAGGTCTGCAAGGTCTGATTGAGGTGTATCAGGAAGGTTTGTCACTCCTTTGCATCGTGATGGTAAACCAGTGTATGGGTATGACTGGTGGACAACCTGCCTCTGATCCCCTTCCGTACCTAATTTTTGCAGAGCCACAGGTCTGTGATGCATCAGACCTGAAATTGCTGGAACAATTACTAACCATCCCTGACCGGCCTAGAACCGTTCTGGTCTACGGCCGGTGTCCTGAGGTGATCAATCATGAAACCATGGCATGTTGAGATCTGTGATGTAACACTCCGTGATGGAGAACAGACCCCCGGGGTCTCGTTCACTCTCGAAGAAAAGCAGGATATTGCCCGCCGCCTGGATGCAATTGGTATTGAGGTGATAGAAGCGGGGTTCCCAATAGTCTCGATCCATGAGAAGGAGATCGTGCGATCGATCTCACGGATGGGCCTTGATGCGAAGATCTGCGGACTCTCCCGGGCATGCCGTGAGGATGTGGATGCCGCCCTTGATGCTGAAGTCGACATGATCGGACTCTTTGTTGCAACCTCCGACCTGCATATCAAGCACAAGTATAAAAAATCCCGTGAAGAGGTCGTGGCCAACGCCCTAGCTCAATGTGATTATGCTGTCGATCATGGACTGATTGTCAGGTTCGGTGCTGAAGATGCTTCCCGGACTGAGCTGCCGGTGCTCATTGATGTGTACAGACAGGCCGCAGAACATAAGGCTAGTTACGTAACTTATGCCGATACCACCGGACGTCTCACTCCGCTTGAGGTAGCGACCATCATTCCTGAACTCGTAGAGAAGGTACCGGTCCCGATCGCGATGCACAGTCATAACGATCTCGGGTGTGCAACTGCAAACACAATCATCGCTGCAGAACTAGGAGCCTACCAGTTACATACCACCGTGAACGGGCTTGGTGAGCGGGCAGGTAATGCACGGCTCGAAGAGGTTCTGGTAACACTCGCTCTAAAAGGAGGAATCGACCGGTATGACATGACGCAGATCCCCACTCTCTCTGCCAACATTCAGCAGTATACCGGGATTCTTATGCCCGCGACAAAACCGGTGGTAGGGGCAAATGCATTTGCCCACGAGAGTGGGATACACATCGCTGCAATTCTTGAAAATCCTGAAACCTACGAATATATTCCTCCGTCATTACTGGGGCTCGACCGGCAGTTCATTCTGGGAAAACATACTGGAAAACGGGCTCTTACTCATATCCTCACGACCTTTGGGTATCAGCTCCCTGACGATCAGATCGTACAGGTTCTTGAGGACATCAAAGAACAGAGCGAAGGAAAGTGTACGATTACCCCGCAGGTCCTGCGGAATATCATCCGGAACGTGACCGGAGAGGAGATTAACAATGGAAACTCTGTCAGAGAAGATACTCGGTGCACAGGCAGGAAATTTTAGTGACAAACGGGTTGACAAGGCCTTTTGCCACGATGGTACGGGCATCCAAGCCAAAATGATCTACGATGAGATGGGTGCTCCGGGAATTGCAAATCCTGAAACCTGCTATGTAATCTATGATCATATCTCCCCGGCTAATACCAGTCAGACTGCAGATCTACACAAAGAACTGCGTGAATTTGCATCGCGATCGGGAATGCACTTTTCAGAGATCGGTGGGGGGATCTGCCATCAGTATATGGCTGAAGGACGGATCCTGCCTGGAGAGGTGGTCATCGGAGCAGACTCACATTCCTGTACACTCGGAGCTTTCGGGGCATTGGCAACCGGAGTTGGAGCAAGTGACATGGCTGGGATCTGGGTCTCCGGGGAGACATGGTTGCGGGTTCCTGAAAGCATCGCGATCTATATCTCCGGATCACTTGCAAAAGGTGTCGAGTACAAGGATCTCGCTCTTGCCTATGTTGCAGAACTGGGGATGGACGGTGCTACCTACCATGCACTGGAATTTCTTGGTGATTCAGCATCGGAAATCCCGATGGAAGGCAGACTAACCCTGAGTAACATGGTTGTCGAGGCAGGAGCGAAGACAGGTCTCTGGTATGCAGATGACGTAACCCGGGAGTATCTGGGCAGATACGGGAAATCCAGTTCCAGGCAGGAACCTGATGATGAAGCGGTATATTCAGAAGAACTCTGGATTGATCTTCAGGGACTCGAACCCCTGCTGGCAGTACCGCACCGGGTTGATACAGTGAAACCGGTGTCAGAACTGGTGGGAACCTCTCTTGATCAGGTCTTCATTGGAACCTGCACGAATGGCAGGTATGAAGATCTGGCACGGGCAGCATCAATCCTGGATGGAAAGCAGGTTGCGGTCAGAACCGTGGTTGTTCCGGCATCTCGGGCAGATTATCTTCGGGCAGTCAACTCAGGTGTTTTGGCTACCCTGGTAGGGGCAGGTTGTGTGATCGGTCCTCCCGGATGCGGGCCGTGTCTTGGTGCCCATATGGGTGTACTCGGGGACGGCGAGGTCGGACTCTCTACTGCGAACCGGAACTTCAGAAACCGGATGGGAGTTGGGGGATCCTACTACCTCTCCTCACCATCGACAGCGGCAGCAAGTGCGATCACAGGCGAAATATCCGATCCGAGGGAGGTTCTGTGACCCTGCTTGCAGGTACCGGTCCTGCTGTCTGTATCGGTGCTGATATTGACACAGATATGGTTATCGCAGGCCGGTACCTCCGGACCAAAGACCGGGGTGTCTGGGCTGAACATGCCTTTGAAGACCTGGATCCCACCCTTGCCACCCGACTCCGCGGCTGTGTGCTGGTCACCGGCAAGAACATGGGGTGCGGATCTTCCCGGGAACAGGCAGTGATGGCATTGCGGGAAGCAGGAGTGCTTGCAGTAATTGCCCCTTCATTTGCGAGAATATTTTTCAGAAATTGCATTAACGTCGGTCTCCCGGTACTTGAATGTGAAGATCTGGCCTGTCATGACGGGGAGATGATCACGTACGACTGCACCATCGGGACGGTGAATGTAGGCGGGAACTCCTATATCTGCCGGTCACTTTCACCACGGATGCAGGAGATACTCGTTTCCGGAGGACTCGTTGAGTACTGGAAAGGGAGACTTTCCCGATGATCTTTCCGCCGCATTGCAAATGTGTCGGGTACGCTGGTAACAAACCGGTGGGTGATCAGGTCTACTTCCTTTCGCAATATCTGATTCATGAAGTTCCTGAAGGATATGAAATCCTGGGAGTGGAGGTGGGAGAAGGGATCGGGATGATGCGACCGGTGAAACAGGTAAGCCTGATCGCCCGGGCTGACGAGGTCTTCCAGTACCCGGAGCGGGTGATCCTGCATAATCGTGGTGATTTAATTCTTCGTGCTGCAGATACCGGTCGTCGCTGTGTCATCTTCACCGGAATTGATGAGCATAAGACGTTCATCTGTGATCCAGATCCTGGTGTTCTCTGCACCGTACATGTGTATGATGTGACCCCTCCACGAGCTCATCTTGCTGAAACTATCAGATCACTTGAGGCAACCGGGTTATTTGGAGAACTTGAGATAAGGTTTGAGTATCATATCCGCGACATCAGGGAGACCGGGGCTGATGTGTTTCCCTGTAGGGCTGGTGGGTTTTCCCGGACCATCGACTCGGATCCCCTTGCCGGAGGTGAGCAGGTAGCTGGTTGCATGACTGCACGACAGGTTCTTTCCGAGTGTTATGGCCATGACTTTCCAGTTATTGACGTCTGCCCTGCGAATGCGGTGGATGCTGAACCATTCATCGCCCGATGCTGCCGGGCAGAGCGTTCAGGGCTCCAGGATATCAATGGAAAGCATGGGGTGGTTGTTCACTGGGGTTCTTCTCCGAAGTATATTGCAGACGCGGTCTATGAACTGATTTACGAGAGGAAGAAACAATGAAAGTGGTAGTTGCACCAGGTGACGGGATAGGTCCTGAAGTGATAGCCCCTGCGGTAGATGTGCTCAAAATCTTCCATCCTGAATGGGATTATAAACAGGTACATCTTGGTTACGAATGTTGGAAGCGGACTGGGGACCCGCTCTCTCCGGCAACCAGGACCACCCTCAAGGAAGCGGATCTGATCCTCTTCGGAGCGATTACCACCCCCCCGGATCCTGAGTACCACAGCGTGGTGCTCACCATCAGGAAGGAACTGGATCTCTATGCCAATCTCAGACCTGTCGTAGGAAAAAATTTTGATATTCTGATAGTCAGGGAGAACACCGAGGGATTGTACTCAGGCATTGAGTGGCAGGAGAAAGACAGGGCCTGTACGCTTAGGTTGGTGACCGAATCGGGATCACGAAGGATAGCACGATTTGCGAGTTCATGTGCCAGGCGGCGGAGACGCCATCTGACTATTGGTAACAAAGCAAACATTATGAAGTCTGATGCCTTTTTCCTGCAGATCTGCCTGGAAGAAGCAGAAAAAGCCGGAGTATCAGTAGACAAGAAATACATCGATGCCCTGGTTCTCGACGTGCTTCAACATCCGGATCGCTACGATGTGATCGTCACCACCAACATTTTCGGTGATATCCTCTCTGATGCAGCCGCTTTCCTGGAAGGTGGACTTGGTATGCTGCCGAGTGCGAACATTGGAAAAGGTCATGCTTTGTTTGAGCCGGTACACGGGAGTGCTCCTGATATCGCAGGAAAGGGTGTTGCCAATCCCATCGCGGCAATCCGATGCATCTCACTGCTCCTGAAATATGTGCAGGAACGGGATCAGGCAAAACTGGTCGAAGCTGCCATCCAGAAAGTAATGGCCGCAGGGGTTAAAACTCCTGACATTGGAGGAAAAGCAGGGACAAAAGAGGTAGCTGAAGAAGTGATCAAAGAGATTATCCGGATGAGAAGTGTACTTCAAGTTGATCTCTGATTCTGTTCTATCACTGCATATGGAGGTGATGACCTCCTGATTGCAATCCTTGCCTCATACTGGGCTTAACCTGCCTGAAGTTGCTTCATTTACTTCTGCAAATAACCTGACAAACCGTTGAACAGTCTCCTCGTCAACCATGCCCGGGGCTTCACAGATACGGTCAGACAGGAGTTCGGCTACTCGCCACCGTTCGAATTGTTCACCCTGCCTCCGCTCTATTGTCTCACTGACTGCATGGAGTATTCCTGGTACTTCTCCCCGCTCGGCAGGGTCCTTGGACGGCACAGGGGTGACCACCATGTTGGGATATACTTCTTTTACACACCTGGTGTAATACTCGGGGGTGAAGAGATCTTCGATGGTGGATCCCGCGTTTCCGGTAATCTGACTGTAAAGCAGCAGGAATTTTTTCCGGATTGCAGTAATTCCAGTGAGTTGAGTCAGCACTTCTGCTGGTATGCCTGTTCCTGAGAGCAGAACTGATACCTGATTCTCATGAGAACGGATTAGGGTAGACAGGGGAAGGAGGTTTGCAGAGCCACCGGCTGGTGTGATGGTGATATCCGGGTCGAGTCCGGGTTTTCCGATCTTCTCCACCGCGTAGTTCATTGCCTGAAGAAGCCAGAGGTCCACAATATCATCAACAAGAAGTTGCCTTCCTGCCACAAAGGTGCGTGATGCAATCCGGTATGCAAGTGCTGCTTCAAGCGGGAAGAGCGAGTCATGATCTTTCGGCCACTCGGTTGCTGATACTTTCGTGGTCCCGTCAGGACTCTCATACACTGTCCTGACCCGGTCCATATGATCCAGGTCTATCATGAACGGTGAATGGGTTGAGAAGAGGATCTGATTATCCTGGGAAAGACGCTCGAAGAATTTCACCGTCCGCTGCTGAGCAGTTGCATGCAACTGCAGACCTGGTTCATCCAGGAGCAGAATGGTATCCTGGTACACATCGCCAGACTCAACCAGGAAGATCAGGTAAAAAGAAAAGAAGTATTGAAGGCCTGAACTCCGCTGTTCAAGTTCGATCTCTGAAGGATCGAGATTGTCAGATACCCAGATCCTGAAGTAATCACCGTCAATATCATACCTGAACCGGAGACGTCGCTGTTCCCACCAGTCTTCAAACCTCCTGCTCATCTGGTTTGAGGCCGTAGAGAGAAGGATTGATCGCTCATCCACCTGTCTGCGGATAAGCGGGTTTTCATCAGTTGCGTTCTTATGGGTACCGAGTTTGTCGAGAATATCAAGATCGAGATTTACATGCCTGAAGAGGCAGTTGGTTGCACGCAACCCGGGACTGTCTGGATGACTCTTCAGGGTTGCAATAAAAGTAGGGATATGGATTGCACTCTCGATCACATTGTACTGATCAAAGTATACGAACTTCGGGAGGTGATCGATGATATAGCGGTTGGCGGCCATCAGGCTTTCATAAACCTCGATCTGCCTGACCAGACCATACATTGGCTCGCACACCGGGTTGATCAGTTCCATCTGCCACTGCTCATTCCCCCGGGTCTTGATCATATTGATGAGATCAGTGATCTGCCGTTTCTGGACCTGAGCTCCGTGGGATGCAGCCTCTTTTTGTTCCTCTAGTATGGAGAGGAGTTCACCTTTGATCCTTCCCAGAACATCTCCCCGTCCTTCAGGAGCGATAAGATTTCTCATCTGCTCAATTGCCACATCGATAACATAGATGAGTTCGGTGGCTGTAACCAGATCCACTCCGATGTCTGGGTGATAAGTGATACCGTATTTACCAGTATAATGCCTGGTTACTTCTACCCCTTCCACCTCGCGGCAGAGCTCGGACAGGTTGCTGATCTCTTCCTGCTCGCGTGGAATGAGTTTGAACTTTCCTGATGCAACCGGCCAGTCCGTCCTGGTGATCTCTTCGGCATAGCGCTGCCTTGGAAACTCCTTTAGTCCGTCATAACCTTCGCCATCAGAAGGATTTAGTTTGGAAAGTGCCCGGAATATTGCGGATTTTCCTGACTCATTCTTTCCGACAAATATCGTAAGGTTGCCGACCGGGATCCAGCCGGTATCATTAATAATTTTATAGTTCTGGACCCTGAACTCGGTGAGCTGCATACGATATCTGTTATCTTATATAATATAAGGAGTTAGGATCTGATACCCGGTACAAAGGGGTTCTGGCGGTATAATCCAGGGATCAGGTTACAGGTTTTCTGATTTATTCATGTCTCTCATACATGTTAACTGGTACACCGGATGGATGCACC
>NZ_JAJRBM010000101.1 GCF_028679455.1 Methanospirillum sp.
ACGGGAAGAAGATACCGGTTGAAGGAGATCTCAGGATCATTGCGCACGAAGGAGGATATGCCGGTCTTGCGGTTCTACATGACATCACGGACCGTATGAAGTTTGAAGAGGAGAGAAATGTTCTCCTGCAACAGATTGAACGCAATCTCGGTGAACTCTCGATATTAAACGATGGAATCCGTAATCCTCTTACGATCATGATGATACTGGCAGAAGAGACCGACTCCCTGTTAAATAAGAGATTTGTCTCCCAGATTGACGCGATAAACGAGATGGTGCATAATCTCGACAAGCGGTGGGTTGAGTCTGAAAAGGTGCTCCGGTTCCTCAGGAGACATTACGATATCGGCAGGTATGTACCTGGTGCTCCTGGTTGCCGCCCTGACAGGGATCCCTGACCCCCGGGCATCCACAGATGAAGGTTGCAACACCGGTGAATGATTCCCGGTTTTTTTCCGGATCCGTCACGATTCAAAGCAGCGTCAGAAGGTACTGACGAAGATCTTTCCTGATGAAGAGGAGGTACCACTGGTTCACGAATGGCTGAGCAATGACGGCAAAGAGACGAACTTCTTTGATGTTCCATTAAAATTCCGCTCTTCAGGTTTACATTCCCTCAGGTTCCAGGTGTATGAACCGGTATCTGAGTCTGCCGATGCAGGGCCTGGCCAGATGATCTATGAGAGTAAAATGTTTGAGATAGTCTATTCCGGGTGATGAAAAGGTATCTTCTGAATATCGTACCACCGATCAATTCTGATGTTTTATCCCCGCATAACTCAGGATGGTATCGTTCGTGTGAACCCTGATTCAGGCAATCTCTAACCGATTCTTGGTAATATTTGTCGCTCAGATGTACCTACATTATATTCAGGAGTGGAATGTGTTCTGCAAGCTCCGGGCAGGTCCAATGGAGAGATAGAGATCTGTGATCCATTCAACCTGATCTTATGATTCCATCCGGGAAGATAGTTTAAGATTGGTACTCGTCCGATAAAATACAGAGGGAAAGAGGTCTCAATTCTCTTTTCTCCAGATATCCGGATGAATGGTGTGATCTACAGCTCACTAGTCGCGATTACCCGGATATCAAAATCGCCCTTTTATGATATTTTTTCATGAAAGTAAATTGGAGAGAATGATTAAGAGTCAATTCTCTCGAAATCTCACCAATCTTAGTCTCTTTATATCATTCACGAACCATCTTCCTTCTTCCCACCGAAAGCCGTTGTATACTTCTGATTTGGGTGACTCGGTACATTCCGGTACTTCTGGATAAGCCTCCCATCTACAATCATCTGACTGATATATCTGCTTCGGAGGGAATTTTTATTTCTATTCAGCAATGTTGCGAGTTCATCAATGGTCAGAAACCGATCTTCACAAAGCCGGATAATCGTTTCTTCAATCAACTCTTTGGATGCTTTCCCTGTCGAAAACACTGGTTTTGCAATCCCCTGGAGTTCAGGAAGAATATCAGGATCATCGATCAAACGATCAGAGCTTCCCTCCAAATGTACCAAGCTCGCGGTCAAATGTACCGGGCTTTCTCCCATATGTACAGAGCTCACCTCGTTTGAAGACCCATGAACCCCGAACATTTCATCCTGCATCGGGTGCTTTCCGGGGAGATAGTAGAAAGTAGCCTTCCCTGAACCATCACTTTCAAGAAATCCATGTTCAACCAGAGCGTGAAGCGAACGAGAGATATCATGAGGATGATCTTTCACCAGTTCTTTCATCCGTTGGTGATTCACACACTCCTCAGTACCAGCAGCGATGAGTATCTCCTGCTCCAGTTGAGACAAACCCTGAAATGCAGCCCCATATTTTTTATTCAGTTCTCGAATAACCGGTTCTGGAACCAGACTAATCATCTTTAGTTTAAGGACCGTCTGGTTACTATCAGAACGCTCATCTAGATAGGGCTCCCGCCAGTGCTGTTTTGCCCAGTTCTGAAAGATCATCGGAACACCGGACCCTGCCTGTTCTCCTCTCCCCAGGAATTGAAACATCTTCTGAAGATTGCGATTCCGACAATCACTGGTCCCTCCCCGGAGAGCCTCGAATTTAGGGACTCTCATAAGACCAGGATTTCTAAATCCATAAAGATCCGGACGCTTCACCACGAGGATAGAGCAGGATCCAGAGTAATCAGCATGAATCAGCGTGTTTACAAATGCTTCACGAAGGGCTTCGTGAACTGGCGTATCCTCAATCCGGTGATCACCTTCGAGTTGAAACGGGACTTTGAGATCAGTGAAGAGTTTCTTTGTTACTATCCGGTAGAAATCATAGAGATTCCCAGACCAGGAACCATCAGTCGTTACCCGATCAACCCACCGTGTTTCAGTTCCAGCCCTCTCCTGATAATCTACGATATAATTTGGAATAGCATCTAGAATAGAACGGAATTTTCCAAACATAAGGAGGCCGGCAAGAGTAAGTCCCTCTTTTCCTGAACTTCTCTCTTTTGCCCATCCTCCAATCTGCCTCATAAATTCCCGATCATCACATTCATTAAATGGATGCTCGGGTTTCCGGTTTTGAAAGTTCTGCCGGTAAATCCGAAAAGACTCTTTTTCAACATCTTCTTCAAATGAAAAACCGGATAATAATACCGCATCCCGGGTATCTTGTGCCTGCTCACCAAGCATCTGTTTCACGTGCTCAGCGGAACAGAGGTAATCACTTTCATGTTTTCTGATATAGGTTCCCGTGAGCGGATTGGACCCAATGTATACCGGTCGCTGTTTCCGGGTAGCCCGGGGAACATGGATCCTGATAAGCGTTTTTCCCTGGATTTCTAAATCCTGAATGTCCTCATTCTGAAGGAGATTGATATTTACCTTTGTTCGATTATTGAGGGTATCTAATAGTTCCTTTTTTAATTTAGATGGATCCGGGATAGAATGGAGATATAAATTTGGCTTC
>NZ_JAJRBM010000102.1 GCF_028679455.1 Methanospirillum sp.
AATCTCATGCAGTTTAAATTCCAATCCGATCACAAAGAGCAGGATCACTGCTCCAAGGTGTGCGAGACTACTCACAAAATCGGTGTACTGAATCCATTCTAATGCACTCGGTCCCACCAGAATTCCGACGAAGATAAGACCAATGACTGCGGACTGATTAATTCGCGAAGCTATCAGATATCCGGCTAGCGCAACAAACAGAAGAAGGCTCATCTGAAATTCGGGTGAAATAAGTAACTCTTCCATAGTATCTCCAAAGTGAGACCCATTTAGGGGGTTTGGTATTGTAATTGTAGAGTACCTTTGTTCTCAGTGGAAAAAATGAATTCGATTAAAAAAATCACAGGTAACAGGTGATCACTTCGTCCAGACCAGACTTCTGGATGTATGAATCAGACACTTGGGAATACCTGAAATAATGAGGGATGAGAACTTGAGCGGAAATACCCCATGCGATAAAAAATAGAGATATGTATCTGATTACCAGGCCTCTGCAAAGGCGGTGTTGGTATAGATATCCTCAAGACGTGCTTTATGGCCGGTTTCCATCTTGGCAAGTTCATTGAAGATATTCTTCTGCTCATCATCAACACTGGCGGCTGCTAACTTCTCATACATCTGCTTAGCTTCTTCTTCCTTCTTGATGGCGAGTTTCAGACCATCAAGAGGTTTCATCTCGGTGGTAAGGACAGGACTTTCTATTGTGTCAGAGATATGGTAATCCTTTACCTCATCAAACCTGAGTTCTTTCCTGGCACCAGAAAGATACTCCTGGAGCGTCTTGCGGTGCATGGTCTCCTGCTCTGCAAGCTCCTTAAAGATGGTTTGGAGGGCTTTGTCTTTTACCCGTCCTGCAGTTGCGGTATAGAATGTGTACGACTCAACTTCCTTGTCGATTGCACTGAGCAATATCTTCTTAAAATCGGCTGTCTTCATGAATCTGTCCCCTTTTGTTTGTATCCGTATAAAAAAATTAGTTCTTGTAGGCAGATGCCCCGAGTTTCGGTTCAAACGCCACATCGACCTCTGATCTGATGGCATGTGAGAAGAGTGCCAGCGGAATATCCATGGCACAGAGTTCTTCACATTGTCCGCAGTTAATACAGGAATCAGAAATATGGGCGAACCGCCTCATATGGAACATCGGATTTGGTGGAAGCACACCATTGTCAACCATCAGCGAACTCTTCCCGTTGGCTTTTACGGCTGCTGACGAGCATACCGGACAGTTCTCGATACACGAGTAACACTTAATGCATCGTGATGTCTCGTTCCCGATGATACTCCAGAGATTGTTTTTCAGGGCAGTGAAATCTCTTTTACGCCATTTTTCACCGAGTTTGAGCATTGCACTCTCAACCTTGCCTCTCATCTCGATCCCTTTAGGTTCAGCCGGGCAGGTTCCGATAGCAACACTTTTCGCTGCCTTGTTGATCAGATCAGCACCCTTATCGCTGCAAATTTCAACGAAGGTAGCTTTTCCAGCCTTTTCACCGATGACGCCCCAGTTTCCACAGGCAAGATCTGCCTGTCGTGGAACCTTGTACAGACAACGACGGCAGTTGGTCCTTCTTCCATGCCCGTTATCTTCAAGCTCATCGATCTTAATGCCTTTGTGACCACCCTCATACTCGATGATAAACTGTCCTTTATCAATCTCCTCTTTATGAACAGTATCAGGATCGACCTTGAAAACATCCCGGATCATCTTTCGTGCCTTCACCGGTGCAACCGTTCCCCCACAGTTAACCCCGATGAGGAGCAGATTGTCAAGGTTAATCTCCTTTCGCTTGGCAAGTTCGTAAATCCCCATGAGATCGCAACCCTTGACCGTGATCGCGATCTTCTTATTCTTCGCCCCTTTAAGATATTTTGTAATAACCTTGGAGAGAAGTATGGTCCCACAATGAAGTGATCCTGCCGTATCTTTGAGTTCTTTGGGATCAGTGATATACGTGGGAACTGCATCATACACATCCTGACCCTTCTTTATCGCCAGGACTGCATCCACCATCTTGTTTTCAAGTGCATACTTGAGCAGAGCGGTAACGGCACCTCCACATTCGGCCTTCGCTGCAATTGCAGTGTCAGTAGTCCATGCATAGAGCATTTCGCCTTTTGCTGCCATATTCAGGCCTCCACAATTTTTTCAACTTTCACTGCACAAGCCTTTGACTCAGGAATCTTGGCGATTGGATCAAGAGCATTAATGGTCAGCATGTTAGCCGCACATTCAATAAAGTGGAACGGTATGAACATAACGCCTTTTTTGATAGTATCAGTGATACGAGCGGTAATCTTGATCTCACCCCGTCGACTGATCACTTTTACCATCTCACCGTTATTGACTCCCAGGGCTTTTGCATCCTCCGGGTTGATCTCAATCCATCCGGTAGGTTCCTCACGTTCAAGGCTTGCCGATCTCCGGGTCATTGTCCCGGTGTGCCATTGCCAGATGCATCGTCCCGTGGTCAGCAGAAATGGATAGTCATTATCAGGGCGTTCTTTTTGGTATTTGAACGGAATTCCTGACATGATCCCTTTCCCATCAGGTGTCCCGAACTTCTCCTTGTGGAGAATTGGTGTGCCCGGGTGCTCCTTGGTCGGGCACGGCCAGTGTAGTGCTTCAGGTTTATTCAGTCTCTGGTAAGTCATCCCTGCGTAGGACGGGGTGAGTGCTGCCATCTCGTTGAATACGTCCTCTGATGTTTTCCAGGGGAAATTTTCGGCATATCCCATCCTGGCAGCAATAGATGCAATGATCTCCCAGTCTCCTTTTGCCTCTCCAGGTGGATTCTGAGATTTTCTCCACATCTGGACCCGGCGTTCGGTGCTGGTCTGTGTTCCATCCTTCTCTGCATAGCAGGCGGCAGGGAGCACAACATCAGCAAGAGCAGAGGTCTCATTCATGAAGATATCCTGTACGACCATGAATTCAAGTGACTTGAGAGCATGTTCGACGTGAGTCAGATCAGGGTCAGATACCATCGGGTTTTCACCCATGACGTACAGGCACTTGATCTCTCCCTTCTTTTCAGTCAGGACATCCATCAGAGTAGTAACTTCATACCCGTTCTCGCCCTTTGCAATCCCATCTTTAAACTTCCATGCATCTGCAAATTTCTTGTGGGCTGCCGGATCGATAACCTTCTGATATGCGGTAAACACAACCGGCAGAGCCCCCATATCACAGGCTCCCTGCACATTGTTCTGTCCACGGAGTGCATTCACCCCGGTTCCAGGCCTTCCAAGGTTTCCGGTAAGCATCTGGATGAATCCACAGGACTTGACATTGTCAACACCAACTGTATGCTGGGTGATGCCCATCGAGTAGAGTATAGCAGAGGCACCGGATTTTGCAAACCATTCCGCAGCAATCTTAATGGAATTGGCTGGAACACCGGTAATTTTTGAGACCTTATCAAGGTTGTAATCCGGCTTCATAACCTCTTTTTTGAGGTCTTCGAAACCCGTAACCCGGTTCTTTATGAATTCCTTATCTTCCCATCCCTTAGTAATGATCTCCTGCATCATTCCGTTCAGGAGACACACATCAGTTCCTGAATAGAACTGAAGATGAAGATCAGCCTGTTTTCCGGTAGGAGTAAGACGGGGGTCTGCATATATGATTTTAGCCCCGTTCGCTTTTGCCTCCATGATACGGCGGCCGATGAGTGGGTGATTCTCAAAGGTGTTTGAACCAATAATAAAGACACACTTAGCCTCAGCAATATCACCAATAGAGTTGGTCATTGCACCAGATCCAAAGATTGCAGCAAGACCGGCAACGGTGGATGCATGGCAGAGACGGGCACAATGGTCAATGTGTCTGGTCTTGAACACACCACGGGCGAACTTCATCATCGCATAGTTATCCTCATTAGAGGTCCGTGCTGATGCCAGACAGGCACACTCATCAGGTTTGTATGACTTGAACTTTTCAGCGATGAGCGTGAGTGCCTCATCCCAGGATGCCTCAACAAACATCCCTGCTTTCTTAATCAGTGGCTTGGTGAGACGATCAGGACTGTTAATAAATTCATGAGCAAATGTCCCTTTCGGGCATAACTTCCCCTCGTTCACCGGTGATCGCTGATACGGTGCAATCCCGGCTACTTTTCCTTCATCTACCACTAAGTTAAATGAACATCCGGTTCCACAATACGGACAGGTTGTCTGTACATACTTCATTTCTTTCCTCACTTACGAACTTAAGGCAGCATGCGTAACCAACAAAAAGCGGAGAGATACATGGCATAAAAATGCCAGGATACCCGGCATCTTTTATAACCAGATATTCTTTCAAAGCGGTGAAAGAATTCCAGATCTCACTCTGCAGAAAAAATAATTCAGAAAGAAAAGGCACTCCTCTTCCAGCTGAGAAGAGGAGACCTCCTTCGAAAAATTTTGTGCTGGTACGGTCGTTACGTAAGAAGAGAAACAATACACGACAATGGCATAATACCCCATCTGGTGCTGAGTTGTGCAGGAGTTTACATGCCCTGATGCATACCGGATTAGGCTTTGTCAAGAGGCGCGATTCCTGCCTGACAGGCCATTCTCCCGGTGAGAAGTATGCTCCTGTTTCTCTCTGCAATGGATGTAAACATGCATCTGCCATTGTTGCCTATCTCATTCGGAAAGAAACAGCCCAGGCTCGTGTCCAATTTCCTGGTATGTTTCTATCCGTTCATCTCTTCTGTCATCAAAATCTCCCGAGTTGTTGTTCAAGCGGTTAAGGTGGAATACACCTTGAGCTCACACTATGTCTCTTCATAGTTCATTTGAAAGCAGAAGGAAACTTCCCGTTGTTGCCTATCTGCAGTGGATGACATCATAATTAGGCGATTATGTTGGCTGGTAAAAAACCTGCACAACAATTATGATGATCTCTAAAATGATACGTTATGAAGTGAACATACGTTGAGCCTGAAGGAAAATCAATGCAGGGAACGATAAATTTTTCGTATTTAAGAAATAGGGGAAAAGTAATGCAATGCATTGTTAATGCAGGACATGACAAACATATTATATTGACACGCTCATTTCCACCAGAGTGAAAATTGAGGGAAAAATAACAATACGAAATCAACTGCTATAGCTGATGCTAATATCGTATGCGTCTTTGCTATTACATTGATTTAGGCAATATGCCATAAGAAGAGGAGATAAGTATAAATCCCCTCTGAGATTTTCCGCTTGTTACGTAACTGACCTCGGGAAAGATCAGGATTCTCGGTGAATCGATGCCCAACATATTCTTACGATCAGCTGGTTCGTAAGTGAGCACAGATATGTCTCCCATATAAAAGAATAACGTGCCGATTTAGGAGTCCACATAACTTAATTTTTTATATTAAATGTATGATAATCACAGAATTTCGAAAATTAAGGATAAAGGTCAGCCATATCCGGAGTGGGCCAATACCGAATGAGTGATTTCCTGTCTGACTGGTTACCTGGTTTTCCAGATGCCATACTTTGGTGATTTTTGGTGATAATTGATAAATATATTGATCTAAATTGGTAAACTATATGAGAGATTAATAATTTTATTCGATCTTAAGGGCATCTCTCCTGAGAAGTTGATAATACTATATTCGCTGTACAATATACGCGATGCATATGAACAAAAACAGATCCGATCATTGTTTAAAACCGAAAAAAATCCCCCCGAAATTTCCTGTGCTGACACATTACAAATGATAAAAAAATGCGGAGTCACTACGAACAAAGTTCCAATATTACCGTTTGAGGATCACCATTCCTGCGTATCAGTCAGGATATTGCACATGATCCAAATCCCATCTCTCATCCCCGTTGATAAAGCGGGCCGGGGTATCAGAACTCCTGAGCCTGAAGGGATCTGAAACCGGGATACTGCTGAGGTAATCCTATGGTGACAAAAAGGAAAAGAACGCCACTTAATCTCAACTTAACACCATTATCTGATGCATTGCACCAGATGCATGAACGTTTCTCATGCACTCCCCGGATCACCAGAATCCCGGTGCAGAAGTCGTATGGCCGGATTACTGCAGAAGCGATAATCTCCCCCCTGTCGGTACCTGCGGCTCATCTGTCAGCCATGGATGGGATAGCCGTAAAATCCAGGGAGACTAAAAAAGCAACCGATCAACATCCGATAATCCTGACCGATTTTGAGCGTGTTAATACCGGAAATATTGTTCCTGCCGGTTATGATGCGGTCATTATGATTGAGGATGTGCAGGAGCAGGATGGTGGGTTTCTTATCCGCTCATCTGTCCATCCATGGCAGCACATCCGTCCGGTTGGTGAAGATATTGCAGAAACCGAGATGATCCTTCCCCGTCTCAGCAGGATTCGGGAAACAGATGTCGGGGCAATGGCAAGTTATGGAATCACTGCCGTACCGGTTCTTGATCTGAAGGTCGCTCTCATTCCGACAGGTAGTGAGATTATTCCGGTAGGATCGATGCCTGTTCCCGGAGAGGTTATTGAGAGTAATATGCATATGGTTGCTTCTCTCATCACCGCTGCCGGAGCAAAGGTAACTCATTTCCCGGTAGTACCCGATGATCAGGATATAATAAGAGCTACGGTTGAACGGGCGGCAGGGAATCATGATATTGTTCTCATCTCCGGAGGTTCTTCCAAAGGGACGAAAGATTACACCGCACAGATCATAGCCGATCTTGGAACGGTTATTGTCCATGGTGTGGCAATAAAACCCGCAAAACCGGTAATTATTGGCGAAGTCAAGAGCAAACCGGTTATAGGCATGCCCGGTTATCCGATAGCCTGTCATACCGTACTGCGTGAGATTGTCATGCCACTTCTTGGGTGGTATGGATTTCCTGTTCCTGCACCCGAGGTTATCCCGGTAGAAAGTTCAAGTGTGGTCCAATCCTCGATAGGTACTGATGAATTTGTTCTTACAACAGTTGGGAAAATTCAGGATCACTGGGTGGCGGTACCTCTTTCCCGGGGATCAGGCATTCAGATGAGTCTGGTCAGAGCGAATGCGTACCTGAAGATACCGGCAGATCAGGACATACTTGAGATCGGAACGACGACGACTGCTTCCCTTACAGTTCAAAAAAGTATTGCAGAGCAGGTTGTACTCATCACTGGCAGTCATGATCCCTCTCTTGATTATCTTGCCGATCTGGTTCGGGAAGATGGTATTCTGATCTCGTCATCCCATGTTGGAAGTATGGGGGGATTATCAAGCCTGAAAGGAGGATATTGTCATCTTGCTCCGATGCATCTTCTTTCTGCGAATGGTGAGTATAACATTCCGTATCTGCAGAAGTTTTACCCTGAAGGTGACCTTATCCTGATTTGTATCGGAGAACGTGTTCAAGGCATAGTCTCCCGGGATATTCTGGGATTTGATGATATCACCAGTCATCGGTTTATTAACCGTCAGAAGGGATCCGGAACCCGGATGCTCTTGGATCATCTCCTCAAAACGAATAATATTGCTCCAAAACGTGTCCCCGGATACGATCAGGAGGTGACCACCCATCTAGGGGTCTGTCTCGCGGTGCAGAACGGAGATGCAGATCTCGGAATGACTACCTATGGTGCTGCCCGGGCATTCTCACTCCCATTCATTCCGGTAAGTTCTGAACGATATGAACTCGTTACCACAAAACAGATGTTTGAAAAAGATGCTCGTATCAAAGCAATAGCCGAAATGATAGCCTCTCAAAAATACAAGAATGTCCTTATTCATCTTGGCGGGTATGAGATAGAACACACCGGGACAATTCGGAAGTTGAATCCGAAAAAAAGAGGCAGGAGTTCTCTTAATACAGATACTTCTCTTTCATGATCCTGATCATCCGATCCGTTCCTGCTTTCGTTGTTATAATTCCCATTCCGCCCTGGTAACGAGTTCCTGCTCTTCCATCATTGCAAAATAAGGAAGAATCTAATAATGGGGAACGTTGAGATATTCTAAATCAACAATATTATTGCCATCATGTCCAGGTAATAAATTAGGCCAATACCGGATTTTACTGAAATTTGATTAACACATTGACCTCTGGTGCATTCCCATCAGAATGGACAACTTCACAATCTCTCCATTTTCAAAGAGCCGATGAATATCAGGAAAATACTCCCAGGCCTCGATAATAGACTGAATCCAAAAGGGAAAACTATCTATTTCTTTACAGCGAGACTGAACTATCTTACCCCCTGATACAGGAGTGGAGGAGGAACAGAAATGGGAGAAAAAAAGAAACTTACTACCGCTGCCGGTGCACCGGTACCGGACAATCAGAATGCCATGACGGCAGGTCCACGTGGCCCCATGCTTCTGCAGGATGTCTGGTACCTGGAAAAACTTGCACACTTTGACCGGGAAGTAATTCCGGAACGACGAATGCACGCAAAGGGCTCTGGTGCATTTGGCACGTTCACCGTCACCCATGACATCACCAGGTACACCAAGGCAAAGATTTTTTCAAAGATCGGGAAGCAGACCGAAGCATTTGTTCGTTTTTCAACGGTAGCCGGAGAACGCGGAGCCGCAGATGCCGAACGAGACATCCGTGGATTTGCCATGAAATATTATACCGAAGAAGGAAACTGGGATCTGGTTGGCAATAACACCCCGGTCTTCTTCCTCCGTGATCCCCACAAATTTCCTGATCTAAACCGGGCAGTAAAACGGGATCCCCGTACAAATATGCGTTCAGCAACTAACAATTGGGATTTTTGGACATCACTTCCGGAGGCACTTCACCAGGTTACCATTGTCATGAGTGACCGGGGAATTCCTGCTACGTACCGACATATGCATGGATTCGGCAGTCATGCATACAGCATGATCAATGCAAAAAACGAACGGGTCTGGGTTAAATTCCATATGGTATCACAACAGGGAATAAAAAACCTGACCGATGAGGAGGCTGAAGCAATAGTTGCCAGGGATCGGGAGAGTCACCAACGGGATCTCCTTGAGAGTATCGATAAAGGTGACTACCCACGTTGGAACATGTTTATCCAGGTCATGACCGAAGAACAGGCAAAAAAGATGCCATATAATCCATTTGATCTGACCAAGGTATGGTATAAAGGAGAATATCCCCTGATTGAAGTTGGCGTGCTTGAACTCAACCGTAACCCTGACAACTATTTCCAGGATGTGGAGCAGGCAGCATTCAACCCGGCAGCAGTGGTGCCGGGAATCAGTTTTTCGCCTGATAAAATGTTACAGGGCCGGCTGTTTTCCTATGGGGATGCTCATCGATACCGTCTGGGAGTTAACCATCATCAGATCCCGGTCAATCGTCCAAAAAATGCACCTGCAAATCCCTCCCACCGCGACGGACAGATGCGGGTAGACGGGAATGCAGGTTCCGCGGTAGGGTACGAGCCAAACAGTTTTGGCGAATGGCAGGAACAACCAGAATACAAAGATCCGATGTTGGAATTGTCCGGAGCCGCAGGAGCATGGAACTTCCGTGAGGATGATTCTGACTATTACACTCAGCCGGGAAAACTCTTCCGCCTGATGAGCCCGGCCCAGCAGCAGGTTTTATTTGAGAATACTGCCCGTGCGATGGGGGATGCACCAGAGTTTATCAAGATTCGCCACATTAGAAACTGCCTGCAGGCTGACCCGGCTTATGGCAAGGGTGTGGCAGATGCCCTTGGCATCTCCCTGGATAAAATCCAAAAATAAGGTAACTGGTTCATCCTGTTCTGATAAAACAGAATGGATCTTCGGCAGTAAAATCTCCAGTCTGGCGGAATGCCCGTACCCGGCACCCTCCTCCGCAGAGATCGAGGTACGAACATCCCCCACATTTTCCGGTCAGCTGCTTGGATTTATTTCTGAACTGACGGAGGATCGGGTTCTCCGGGTCGTTCCATATCTCTGAAAATTGTTTTTCCCGGATTGAACCAATATGAAACTCGGGCATCTGGGCAAACTGGCAGGGGTAAACATCTCCGGAAGGAGTAATATTCGCAACCCTGATTCCTGCACTGCACCCCCCTTTCATTGAAGAAACCAAATTTCTTGCTTCAGGAAGATCTTCTGAACCTTCCTGCTCCATCCACTGAAGCAGGTCAACAGCATCCTGTGGTCCGTCTACCGTGAGAAATTCCATAACCAAGGGATCTGTCTTTTTTGCATACTGCT
>NZ_JAJRBM010000103.1 GCF_028679455.1 Methanospirillum sp.
ACCGGATCCGTGTAATATCTGCCACCTTTTTCAGAAATAACAGGTAAAGAACCTAGAACCTGACTGCATACGAAGCAGACAACAAGAATGGTGCAGATGCTTATGCTTATCACACGCCAGGAGCCGGTTTTAACCTGTGAACATGCACTACGCATAAATGAGAGACATAGTATGACCAAAAACGGGTAAACCGGCAGAAGATATCGTGTATGAACAGAAGCGATATCCCCCATACCAATTTCAAGTAAAGCGAGCGTGAGTATGTAAATTAGGATATAGGAGATGACGATGCATTTTTCTGAAAGAAAGTGAAGGGCCAACAATTTGAACCGGGTTTTGCCCCCAATATAAACACCATATGTGAGAAAAACTGCAACAACCATCAGAAATGAGAAGATACCAATGCTCACCCAATCAGAAATCCTTTCAAAAAATAATAACTTGAATGGATTAAGATCAGAGACCATGACTTGTATTAGATCATGAGTTACTCCGGTGAAAATTCCAGAACCAGCACCACGGTCAGCACCACTGAAATGACCGGTGACCTCGATATTGCGAAAAAAGACTAGACAGACCGGAATCGACGAAATTACACCAAATACCAGCGCCGGTATCAAATCAGATAATGTTCTTTTTCGTGATTGAAACACAAGAATCAGAAAGCCGGTCAGAATCAGAGTGATTCCCATATACCGGGTAACAGCACCTGCACCACAGAACAGTACAGACAACACCAATACCCAGTAATTTTTTGTATTCACATACCGCAGCAGGAGATACAACCCGACCAGTGAGAGAAAAATATACGGGATTTCGGTGAGTGCCATTCGGGAGAGTTCCCACAGCGCACTCATACAGAGGATACTGATAGCGCAAAGATACCCCACGAGTGGGGAGTCGATCTCTTTTCCAAAAAAGAATGATACAATTACAATTCCAGCAAACGCTAAAATTTGGATCCACATTGCTGCACTTACCGACGTGAAACCCAGAGTCATAAAAGCAGCAATAAGGATTGGATAGAACGGGGGCCAGACAGTTAACGGCCAGAACTTATGAATCGTGGCCGATTCCCATCCACTGACAATTCCTTTTCCATCCACAATATTTTCTGCAACGTTGATGTAATCTGATGCATCCCAGTCAATCCAGGGAGCCTGAAAAGTCAGACCAATTCCAAGCACGAGCAAGGCACAACAAATGCAAAAAATCCAGGAAACATCCCAGCGATTTATAATAGAGAGATATTGTTGAAGGTTAAATTCAGCCATTCATCCTCATGAAGCAATCAGGATCCGGGATGGAGGGTGTCCCGGAAAAGGTATTCACTGAACTGATCCTGCAGTTTTACCGAGATCAAACGCTTTCAGATTCATCTCGATAGTCTTCTTTGGTACAGTCCTGCTGATCGCATCACGAAGAGACTGTTCTTTAAGAGGAAGACATCCCGATGCTGCACCAAGCATCACAGTATTCAGAGTCAGAATACTTCCTGCATCTTCAGCCAGTTTCTTTGCATCAATTTCTGTCACCTTTCGATCACCAATCAGGGAGAGGAGCATCTGTTCATCAGGAGCAGGAAAATCCTGCATAAATACCGTTGTAGGAGTTACATATTCCCGACAGGTGAAAATTCGCCCTCCTTCTTTGAGATAATGACAGGCACGCGCTGCTTCCATCAGATCAAGGGAGATGATAATATCTGCAGTACCAGGAGCAATCAGTGGGCCATACTCCTGACCAATTCGGATCTGACTTTCAACTGAACCACCGCGCTGAGCCATCCCATGGGCCTCTGCACCACGAACAGGAATCCCTTCAATAACACATGCTTCTCCCAAAATGTTTGAAGTCAGAACGGTTCCCTGACCCCCAATCCCTACGATAAGGACATCAAAACTCATTCCTTCACCTCTCTGGATATGGCTGAAACAGGACAGATCTGAATACAAACCCCACAGCCAGAACAGAGATCGGTAATCTGCGCCAGACCGCTGTGAAGTTCAATTGCAGGGCATCCAAACTTGACGCATGCCTTACATCCGATGCATTGATCCCGATCAACCATATACTGCCCCCGATTGATCTTTGCCCGGCGTTCGGTGATGACACAGGGATGTTTGGCGATGATCACTTTCACTCCGGAGCGGGCTTTTGCCTGTTTAAGAACCCCGGTAAACTGAACCAGATCTGAAGGACTGACCGTTTCAACAAAGGAGGCACCGCATGAACGGCAGATCATCTCAAGCGATACTGCCGGGCGTTCAACCCCCATTGCCGTGATGCCGGTTGTTGGATTTGGCTGATGCCCGGTCATCGCTGTTATCCGGTTATCAAGGATTACCACCGTAATATTTGCATCATTATAAACCGCGTTTATCAGTCCCTGAATCCCGGTGTGGAGGAATGTGGAATCTCCAATGGTACAGACAATATCATGTGTTTCTCCAGCCTTAGCCATACCTGATGCCAGGGTTATCGAGGCACCCATGCAGATCGTGGTATCAACAACACCAAGCTGAATTCCAAGAGTATAACACCCGATATCACTGGGAAATATCCCATCGCGGAAGACTTTTTTGATTGCATACATAGCAGCCCGGTGCATACACCCTGCACAGAGAATCGGTGGTCTGACCGGTAGGCCGGCAGGTTGCTGAACTGCAGGATATTCATGTTTCACCAGAAGACCTGCAGCCAGTACATACTGGGCTACCCGTTCAGGAGATAATTCCCCTTCATACGGAACATGACCTGATTTCTTTCCGAATACCGGTATTCCTCCTGCGACCTGTCTGGCTACTTCTTCGATCACCGGAGCGAGTTCTTCGACAACAAGGATCCGATCATGACCCTGGATAAAGTTGGCCAGCCACTTCTCATCGATCGGATATGCACCTATCTTTGCGATAGAAACTGAATCTGCAAGAACCTCCCGGACATAGGACGCAGCAACCCCGCTGGTTATTACTCCGGTTTTCCCTCTGACCTCACTTCGGTTGTATCCCAGTTCCACCAGACGCTTTTTGAGTGCCGCCTGTTTTTCGTTGAGTTGCTTATGGAGCACCCGGGTATGCGCGGGAGTGGTCACATACCGTCGGGGATCTTTCTCAAACGAGGCTTTCCGGTCTGATACAATAACATCACCAAGATTCACATCACTTTTCGAGTGACAGATGCGCGTGGTGGGTCGAAATAACACAGGCAGATGGAATTCTTCAGACAGAGCAAACCCATCCCGGACCATATCATGTGCTTCCTGAACTGAGCTGGGATCAAGGCAGGGAATTCGTGCGAAAGCAGCATAAATGCGGCTATCCTGCTCATTCTGAGAGGAGTGTGCAAACGGATCGTCTGCAGAAACGATAATGAATCCACCATTTACCCCGGTATATGAGGAGGTCATCAGTGGATCCGAAGCAACATTGAGCCCGACATGCTTCATGGTTACCATAGACCGCAATCCACACCAGGAAGAAGCCAAAGCCTGTTCAAACGCTACCTTTTCATTCACTGACCATTCCACATAGAACTGACGATCAGGCAAAGCCCTGAGGGTATCAAGAATCTCAGATGAAGGGGTGCCAGGGTATCCAAATGCAGTATCAACCGCTGCTTCGAGGCAACCGTGAGCAATTGCCTCATTCCCGAATCGATATTTTACAACCATATTTGTTCAGTTCCGAATATGTAGATCCAAGATTTGATTTCTCATCCTGATATGAACCACGGTAATTTGTTGAAGCACAATCAGACCAATACGGAAGATTTAATACAATATAGCATCCACCTAATTAGAGCCTCTGGGCCCGTAGCATAGACAGGTGGTGCACCCGGCTGATAACCGGGAGGTCGTGCGTTCGAATCGCACCGGGCCCATTCTTTATTTTTAATAACTCTGCAACCAAACGGAGTATGTGAATCAGAATATTATCATTGTTTCTTCTCTCGGCATTCTTCTCACTGCACTCGCGTGGCTGTTCATCGAACCGATAGCAGCAGGAATGGTATTGATCATCGTTCTTACCATCATCCTTGGCATGGCAATTTCAAATGATGCTGCCAGGCATATGCACCCTGAAATTATCGCCCAATTATCCGAAGGTGCAGACACGGTTATTGTAGAAAACATTGGCACTGCTCCGGCAAAATCGGTACAAGTCCGCATTATTCCAGAGGATATCAGGTACGATATTGGGGATCTGGACACTGACTCAGCTCATCGTCACCAGTTATCAACAATGGTCCGGGAAGCCAAAGCTGCAGTATCCTGGGAAAAACAGGACGGAACTCGTACTGAAAAAATATTCCGACTATCAGGATATGCGGATGAAAGTGATCCGCTCAAACCTATTTTTCCCCTTTTTGGCTGGAAAGAAAAATAATGTAGATTTCAATTACGCAGTTTTTTTCAGTAAATCAAGAGTAATCTCAAGAGCGGAAAGGAGTTTTTCTTGTCCTTCCAGATACTGTTTCATCCCCTGATATAACATAAAAACGGCCTCGTATCCATAGAGATCGATCAATTGCCTCGGAGTTAGTTCCCCCATATAAGAATCGACCAACAGTTCATCTGCGCTATACATGACCTCATAGAACTTGCCATCTTCACTAAGCAGACAAAACTGATCAATAACCTGCCGTGACATATTATCAGGACGGTAGGGGACAGGTTCAGCACTTTTTCCAAGAACAAATACCCGTGAGGGGTAATGTCTCGCGTCATAAATCTCTCCCTGATTATCTTTTTTCCCCTTTTCGAGTATGGTGATTCCTACTTTCTGAATCACCGGTGCAGTTATGATGCCCATCTTGCCTACGATATCAGCATCCTGTGCACGCATTGCTTCAGTGTACTGATCAATCCCTGATTCAGTTGTACGTATGAGCTCCATCAGGCGGGAATATCCGTTAAGTATCACATCTTCCATGTATTCACCAGATTATAGGTACCCCTCTCCCGGATGAGAGAAAAAACCACTGAAATGGTTATGACTCATGACAGGGAGAGATGACTCTGCCCAGGAGATAATGAGTACGTTCATCAATATATTCAACCAGGTACCGCTTACCTACAGAGAGATCTTCCGGGATCACCACCCCAAGATAAGATTTGTTCCGTCCCATTACCGTGCATGGCCTGATCTGTTCAGTGATGATCACCTCTTCAGAATGTCCTATCAGCGCCTGTTTCTGATTTTTAATGCCTGAGTACCCAATCCTGATAAGGGCACGGGACCGATCTTTCCGTATCCGGTCAGGAAGTTCTCCGAAACGTGAAATGGTAGAACCTGGCCGGTATGAATACCGGGTTACATGAATCGCATCAGGTTTGAGCTGTTCGATAAGGGTACAGGTATCGTTAAAGTCAGATTCACTCTCTCCGACAAAGCCCGGGATAACATCAGTAGCAATTGAGACACCCGGTATTCGATTCCGAAGGGCTTCTACCATCCTGAGATAATCAGATACCCGGTATTCTCTACCCATCCGTTGCAACACAGAATCTGACCCTGATTGTACAGGGAGATGAACAAAGGAGAAGAAATGATCATTATCCAGGGCATCTGCAACCTCATCGATAATAGGATTCAGGGTTGCAGGATTCATCATTCCTAGCCGGACATAAAATGTTCCGGGCATCTCCCCTATCTTACGAAGAAGTGATGCAAGCGCAGGTTTGCCCTGATCACACCCATATGCGCTCAGATCCTGACCGGTAAGACGTATCTCCACCGCTCCCCCTTGAACTGCTGCATGGATCTGTGAGAGTATCTCATTTTGTGGGATACTCTGGATCTTTCCCCTTGCAAGACGGGTGATGCAGTAGGTACAATGACCCAGACATCCGGTGCCAATCTGAATAACCGCAACCGGGCCATACTCTATCTTACCATGATCAAGAGGAACTGCGTGAATACTATCTGGTGAAAGGATCCTGACTGCAGGAAATTCACGGAGAAGTTCTGGGCGTGCAGCAGGAAGACAACCCGTAACCCAGATCTCACGCCCTCCCAATTCACGCAACAGACGAACCATCTTCCGCTCTGTTTTTTCTATCACAATGCAGGTGTTAAGAATCACTATATCTGCTTCATCAGGATTTTCGGTCAGAACAGAGCCGGAACGTATGAGAATAGTGCGGAGACGATCTGAATCACCTTCATTGTATGTGCATCCATACGTCAGGATGCAAACCCTCTGTCCGGCAAGAGGATGAACCCATAATGGAAAAGAGAGATCTCCGGATTTTTCACCCATTACCTCACCTATTCAGCTGATAACCTGATAGGAACGACGGTGGAAAAACCCACTGTTAGCAAAAATGTTTAATTCCATTTGGCCAATATGTAGGAAATGGTCCGAATTGGGCTCCTCGGTTGTGGGAATGTTGGCAGGATCATCACAACTCATCAGGATGGCTTTGAGGTTATTGCGGTGTTTGACCAGCTGCCTGAACATGCAGAGAGCCTTGCATCATTGAGCGGAGCAAAACCCTATTCTGATTTTGATCAATTCATTGCTGAAGATTTTGATATTTGCGTTGAAGCAGCCTCTATCGCAGCAGTACGGGCATATGCACTCACGGCAATAGAACGTGGGAAGGATATGGTCATCCTGAGTGTGGGCGCTCTTGCTGACAACGCATTCAGAACTCATCTCATTTCAGTCGCACAGGAACGAAAACGTAAGATCCATATTCCAAGTGGTGCTATCATGGGTCTTGACAACCTCAAGGTAGGGCAGATCAGTCAGATCAATACAATTCTTCTGAGAACTACCAAGAGTCCTGAAAGTCTTGGGATGAGTGTAAACACCCGGACACTTGCCTTTAAAGGAAAGGCAAATGAGTGCGTCAAACAGTTCCCAAAAAACATTAACGTATCAGTAGCTATCGCTCTGGCAACTGCTCATGAAGTCCAAGTTGAATTATGGGCAGACCCTGCTGTGGATAAAAACATTCATGAGATATTTGTAAGCGGAGAGTTCGGAGAAGCATATACCAAAATCACGAATCTCCCCTCACCGGACAATCCGGCAACAAGTTACCTGGCTGCTCTTTCCGTTCTCTCCCTGCTCAAAAACATCGACAATCCTCTGGTGATCGGTGCATGATTTCAGATGATGATATCCAGATCATTCATCACTTAAAGATCGAACTCCACGCCAAAATTCTGGCTCATAACTACCAGATCCCAGAGGTCCATGCAGTCGCTGATATCATCGGCGACAGTCTCGAACTGGCGCTTGCAGCCCGTACCACCGATGCTGAAATATTAGTGGTCTGCGGGGTCAGTTTCATGGCTGAAACTGCCAAAATTCTGAACCCTGAAAAACGGGTATTCATCCCGGTTCCTGATGCCGGGTGCCCGCTTGCCGAGTATCTGACTCCTGATATCATAGCGAAATACCAACAGAAATATCCGGAGGCTGCAGTGGTAGTGTATGTCAATAGTTCATCAGCATGTAAGGCAGCCACAGATATTGTCTGCACATCGGGAAATGCCCTTAGGATTATCAGATCGCTCCCGCATACTACCATCATCTTTGGCCCTGATACTAATCTCGCGGGGTATGTCCGCGAACAAGTACCCGATAAGGAGATCATCGCCATACCGGCAAATGGTCACTGTTATGTTCATCAGCAGTTCACCAGTGATGACATCAGAACTGCACGGGAGATGGGGGGAATGATCCTGGCTCATCCGGAATGCCCTGAACACATCAGACACAACGCTGATATCGTTGCATCAACAGGGAAGATGATACAGATTATTACCGAAACCGATGAACCGGTCTGGCATATCTTTACCGAGGAAGGGATGGCGAAGCGACTTCAGGCACTCTTCCCAAATAAAAAATTCTACTCAAACAAAAATGCAATCTGCCGGGATATGCACAAAACAACCGCCAGTGACATTATCAGATCACTTCAGAATCTCCAGGGTGAGATCATCCTTGATGAGGAGTCTACGAGATCTGCCCGACGAGCTTTGGAACGTATGCTGAAAGCATCATGAGATACCCTGAAGTACCGATACATACTCTTCTCCGTTTTATTGAAGAGGATGCACCATTTGGAGACATCACCTCCGAATTTATTCTTGATAAGCAGTCATGCCTGGCTGATATTATCGCCAAAGAAGACGCAATTCTTGCCGGGCTTTCAGAAATATCCAGATTATTCAGACATTATGGAGTAGAGACCTCATCAGGATATGAGGATGGGAATTCCATTGCGTCAGGAACCGTAGTCCTTTCACTTACGGGTGATGCCCATGCAATTCTTCTGGTTGAACGAACTGCGCTGAACCTGATGGGACGAATGAGCGGTATCGCATCACAAACCAGAAAGATACAGGAACTGGTGAGTTCAATAAACCCATGCTGTAGGATTGCAGCGACCCGCAAGACGGCACCTGGTTTGAGACTGCTCGACAAAAAAGCAGCAATGATCGGAGGGGCAGATCCTCACCGGTTCTCTCTTTCAGACGCCATTTTAATCAAAGATACTCATCGTGTGCTCATACCTCTGGGAGAAGCAATCAAACGTGCAAAAACTGCAGGAATCTATCATCTGATTGAGGTGGAAGCAGAATCATCTGAGGAGGCTGCCGAGGCAGCACAAGCAGGTGCAGACATGATACTCCTTGACAATATGTCACCGGAACAGATCTCATCCACCCTTACTCTCCTGAAAACCCATGGCCTGCGTGATCAGGTTATGATAGAACTATCGGGAGGAATCACCCCAGATAACATTACCTGGTATGCAGCACTGAAGGTTGATCGGATCAGCCTTGGAATGCTAACCCACACCGTTAGAAACGCTGATTTCTCTCTTGAGATCCGACCAGGATCTAATGTCCTTTGAATTTTTTACCAGAATCTCCCGCTTTCCTTTCCAGATCTGTATAGTGCCATAGACCTGGATAGTATCACCTGCGACCACATCTATTGCTCCAACTGAAGCAGGGATGAAAAGTTGCACGGCTCCCATATCCAGAATAGTATTTCCACCAGTGGATGTCACGGTGACCTTTTGTATAATCCCTTGATACGATACCAGTGAACCTTCTGGTGAGTTGATAGTATAGTTCTGGGCGAACGGACCTTTCCCGAATCCTTCGCTAATCACGGCAAAAACTCCGCATATAACAAGAACCATCAGTAGTATCAGCAATGCGGTGCGTTCCTGCCTTTCAATCATTATCGTGAATTTGTAACCCGGAATAACATAGGGTTGCCGGTTTATTGATGCATGAACCGGGGAAGTTTATACTCTATCATTACAGATGCTTGTACATGGTTATAATCCGATATCAGAGAGTTCTGATCACCGGGCTCTGCCTTTTTGCTATTCTGATTTCAGGAATTGCCACATCAGAGCAGCCTAAAGAAATCAGCCGGGAGGTTACAAATCCTGATGTCACCGCGGTAACACCAAGTGACTCCAGCCTTGGCTGGACAAAAATATCAATGACTGATGCTGTCACCGGAGAGCAATTTACAATAGATGAACTCGCGAAACAAGGGAAACCAGTGCTTCTTCACACCTTTGCTGTGTGGTGTCCTGCCTGCTCACTCCAACTTCATGAGAGTGAGGGGATGCTCGCTGCCTCCCCTGATGCATTCACTATTGTTGGAATTGATATCGATCCGAATGAGAACCAGGACATGGTTAAGCGTCATGTGACAAAAGAGAAATATGCCGGGTATTTTGCAACCTCTCCAAAGGAATTAACCCGAGGTCTGGTGGGAACATTTGGAACAGGATTTGCACTTGAACTTCCTCAAACCGTTATTGTGTGTAATCGTACGGTGAACCACATGGGATCAGGACTGTTCAGAGCACAGATATTAAAAAGCGCCCTTTCCCAGGTCTGTTCATAATCATGGATTTTACTCCGGAGACCTGGATTTTATCATATCTTGCAGGTTTGTATACCCCGCTCGGAGCGATGTGTGTATTGCCACTCTACCCGGGATATCTTGCATTCCTGGCAGGGAGGACTGCACATGAAAAGAGGATCTCAACCCTATTACTAGGAGGAGCAGTAACAGCCGGGGTCATCGGTGCAATGCTTGCATTCGGGGTAGTATTTGTATCAATCCTGCAGGTCTCAACCAGTCTCGTTATCGGATATCTGGGGCCGGTAGTTTACCTGCTACTGGCAATCATGAGTGTCGGAATGATCCTTGGTGTTGACATCGGCAGGATATTTCCAACGATTCAGACACCAGAAGCAAAAACACCCTGGATAACCGCTTGTCTCTTTGGTGCTTTTTTTGGTCTGGTTGCTCTCCCCTGCAACCCTGCTTCGATCATTATGCTTTTTGCACTATCTACGACGACTGCTGATTTTCTTGCAAACTTTATCAATTTTGTAATCTTTGGGATCGGAATGGCTACACCACTCCTGGTTCTGTCTGCGTTCTCAATTGATGCGAACCGAAGAGTAGTGTCATTTCTGGCCAGGTATCATGGCATAATAAACCGGGGAGCCGGAGTTCTGATGCTGATCGTTGCGTTGTATTACCTGATATTCGTCTTTTTGAGTGAATATCTCTAATTTTTACCTGCGGTGTCTCCACCAGTACACTGTTCCCAGCATGATGAGTATCATGCAGACCAGACCTAACTTTGCAACATCAGGCCCTGTGTCAGATTGCGGGTGACTTTTCCTGAACCCCTGCCAGTCCTGCTCAAAAACTGATGAGAAATAGCCTGCCACTGTTTTATCCTGAATGATGAGACCAGCTTCCCGATTAAAACTGGGGGAGTTTTCATTCCAGTTGATGCTAGAAATAAAAACACTATCATCAGCAATAACACCTTTTGCATGAAGTTTGAGCAACCCGGATCCTGAAAGATCCAATAACCGTGCTTCAATCGGAAGATCTTCTTTATTAGCTAGAGCAGTGATTTCAGCGGTGATCTCGTCATTATCCTCCTCATCTTCAATATTGTAATAATACGAATCAAGAAGGATCCTGACATGTACCCCCCTCCTGGCAGCAGCGATAGCAGCATCAAGATAGGGGTTACGTTTTCCATGTGACCAGTGTTTGATATACGCTTCTTCAATCAGGAGACGGTTACTGGTTCCATTTATAAGCGATAGAATGAGGTCACTGGTATCAGGAGAGATGACTGGAGTAACAGATGAAGCAGTAAACTGAATTGGGGCATAAACCGGAGAATATGATTCTGCCGAGTATGGAGCGATCTCTGACTGACACCCGATAATACCGGATACTCCGGGGCCAGTAAGATCTGAATAAAAGATCTTTGAGAAGTATGAACTCAGTTCAGGTGAGGACATAAGAATCCCTAACCCGCGATTGCCTGCAAGACCTGTTGGAGGAAATGAATGTGGCTTAAAATTTTCAGTAGAGAGCAGGAGTTTTTCACCGTCAATTACGAGGTACTTAGCATGATCATACCGGTATGGGGCATGATCTTCTCCTGCACCGGTCATAGCATAAACCGATATACCTGAATTGTGTAGTTTTGCAATAACTGCCTGCTCTTCAGGACTTATTCCACCAACCGGACCTCCTTCCAGAAGAACAGTTACCTTCACCCCTCGTAGCGTCGCCTGGCAGAGTAGATCTGCAAGACCGGGGTCGGTGAACTCATAAACATTTACCAGAATCTCACGGCTCGCAGCGGTGATTGCCTGCTCAAGAACTGATCTCCCGCAATCCGGAGATACAAATGCAGTTCCTGATACCTGGGTAAAGGTTGCAGACTCAAACCTGCTCGCACCTGATATGAAGACACGACTATCCCAGATCCCATCCGAACCAAGGATATGTACCTGTCCCTTCCGGGGTTTGAAAGTCCCTGGCCATGTCAGGTTCTGGATTACCAAACCATGATCGATCAGGGTAAGTTCATCCTTTTTATTTGCCAACTGAAATCGGCCATCGATTACCGGGGTCGGAACACCGGGACTCGTATCAAGAAGTTCATAGCTGGGATATCGCCCGGTGACTTTATGAAATGCCTCTGCATCGCGGGCTATCGTTATTGAGTCTGATGAAACCGAACCTGCTGGAAATGTGATACGGCCCTCACCGTCAGTAATCTCAAGAGTATCTAGAGCCCCTTGCCCACTAATAACCAGATATTCATCAGCATCGCCATCCAGATAGGTATCAGGATACACCTCGGTGATCTGGAACGCTGAACATATTGGCACGCAAAGAAGTAGGATCAAAATCAGAGGGCAGAGGCGCATACTCCTGATTATAATGGCATTCATACATGAATCTGTTGAAATATAGTTCAAGCATGAAACGATATCTGGTGATCAAGATCGGGGGAAGTCTCTTACCACACGCCAAAATTATCATCAGAGTTATTCTTGAGAGTAACAGACCTGCCCTTATCCTGCCGGGAGGAGGCATTTTTGCTGATGCGGTACGGAAAACGGAAACCGAGGGAACGATTGCCCATTGGATGGCAATTGCAGGGATGGAGCAGTACGGGTGGTTTTTATCAGGATTCGGGATTGAAACCACTGTATATCCAGAACTAATCAATAAACCCAGAGTGCTACTCCCATACCGGTACCTGCAAGAGGTTGATCCCCTTCCTCACACCTGGGATGTCACTTCTGACACAATCAGTGCGTGGCTTGCTGATCAGATTGGAGCAGAACTCCTGATCCTGAAATCAATTGATCAAATACGCGCAATTGATATCCCCCTCGATCAGATTACCAGACCGGTGGAGACTCCTGACCTGGATCCACTGTTTATTCCCTATATTTTAAATCATTCCCTGATCGGAAGAATCATTAATGGAACAATACCCGATCGAATTGATCGGGCATTACGTGGGGAGGCGGTTCTCGGAACCTCATTTGGCATCATGGTTTAAGAGGATCAAGAAAGAATAAGATAAGCACCTTTGGAGACATCCGAATATGAGTCAAGAGAAATGTACCTCATGCAACGGCCCAATGGCAGAGCAGGGATCAACTGAATTCGGTTGCCCCGCCTGTGGTGTCCGTATCAGCCGCTGCTACCGCTGCCGGGAACAGAGTGTCGAGTACGTCTGCCCGACATGTGGGTTCCGGGGGCCGTAAGATATGGGCGATGTAGCTTTGATCATCAAAGCAATGCCAGAATCACCTGAAGTAAACCGTGAAGAGATCAAGAAAGAGATCCGGGCAAAACTTCCACGTGTTCAGGACATTCAGGAAGAACCAATCGGGTTCGGACTTGTTGCACTCAAGATTGTTGTCGTTGTCCCTGATGCAGAAGGACAGACCGATGCAGCTGAAGCTGCACTGAATAGTATTTCTGGAATTGAACGTGCCGAGATCATCGGGTCAACGCTCGTTTAAACTAAAACAGATAACAATCTATTTTTTAAGGTTCTGAATGAGAGGAACCTTCAGATTGCTCCAGGTTTTTGAGAACCTCGGAGGTCAGTTTACGTATACGTTCAACTGAACCCTGAAATGCATGAACTTCAAGCGGATCCAACCTGATTGATACAGGAAATACCCCATTCCGGTTTATTCGGGCAGGCACACCGATACAGACATCACCGATGTTATGCACTTCACTTTTCACATATGCAGATACCGTTAGAATCCGGTTCTCATTTCCAAGCAATGTCTTGACTATCGTTGCGATTGCATCCCCAGGGCCCCAGACGGTTGCACCTTTACTTGCGATAATCTGCTGACCTGATAAACGGACTTTTTCCATGATATCATCAATAGGCAGATCCCCAAACGATGGGAGGTTCGAGATCTGAATACCACCGATAGTGGTTGCCGACCACAGGGGAACCATACTCTCCCCATGCTCACCTATGATGCGCGTATGTACTTCACTGACATGTACCTGAAAGAATGAGGCAATCAATGATTTTAGTCGCATTGAGTCGAGGTGAGTGCCGAGACCAAAGACCTGATGTGGTTTTTTCCCCGAATACTGGAGTGCCACTGATGTCATGATATCAACCGGATTGGTTACCATCATTATCATTGCATCAGGAGCATAATGCTGAACCTTTTTCGAGAGATCTGCTACGATCTTTGCATTCTCATGCGCGAGGTCTAGACGATCCTGATCAGGTCTGCGTGAAACTCCTGCAGTGATGATAACAACATCGGATCCCTGCAGATCCGCAAGATCACAACTCCACTTGACCTGACTCGCAGTTCCGGTTGCAGCAAATGAATCAATAAGATCCCGTGATATTCCATCAAGAAATGACTGAGAGCCATCGCGGCCATACAACTGAATCTCTCGTACATATGGAATACGAGATATCGAAAGGGCTGCATACTGACCAACACGCCCGGTAGCTCCAATGATCGTGACTTTTGCCATGAGAATCAGTATCTAAAAAAGGGACACGTTCTCGGTCGACAGACCGTTGTTGCCTTTGTCTCAAGCCTTCTCCTCCGCCCCGCAACCCCATGGGCGCCGAACGTTCACGGTAAGTCTGCTCCCTTCCGGGCCTGGACCAATCTCCGCGACAACAGGTCATTCCTTCCTCCGAAGGTCAGATTCCTGGCCATCGACCTCACAGGACAGGGTTTCTTCGTTGAAAGCATGGAGATTTCAGGCAATACGTGTAAGCCTTCCTCGAACTTCGCCCCCTGCGTACCGGCGATTTCAGGTAACAGGTGACGTCGATCCACCCGGGCTAGTCCCCATAATTATGCGGAGAGTCAGGGAATAAAAACTTCCCCTCCAACGGAGTGTTCCCAGTTCGAAAAAAATGACTGATTCTGTCTGAACTGCTTTTTATCAAACGGATCAAAGACAGTCAGAACAGAGGGATCGTGAATCTGGGAATAAAGCAGTTCCATCCTTCCCTGAAAGACTTCAATCCTGTTTTCTGCTCCATACCCCTCAGCAACCAGTAGTGGCTCTTCACGTACCTTTTCCCGAGCAAGATGGGAGAAGTCAGTTGAGAAAGTGCATTCATCGAGACTAAGGGCCTTTTTATTAACCTGCATATTAAAAGCAGAGAAGAATGCTGCGGCATACCAGGGATCATTGAGCATGATATGGTGAACACCAAGAATCCCCCCTGCAATACCTAATGTTCCCACCCCGGAACATGCATCCACAAAGAGAGATGGATGGACTTTTTTAATCGCAGCCTCTACTGAACGAATTTTTGGATCAAATCCATGAGGAAACTCAATATGGGCTGCACCTTGTTTTTTATACACCACTACCGGACCTTTGCTGGTTGGAAAAAGATCAGCCCTGACATCACAACCACAAAGCACCTGCTGTTCAGAACAAACCGGAGGAGCATTATCCTGCCGATCACCAATGCCCGGAGGAATAAGACTCTGATTGAGGATACCAGAGACCTGATCAATCTCATGATATGCACGATGCGCGGCATCCTCATCAAAAACTGATGATATAAGCAGGAGAGTGCGAGGGGGAAGAAACGGAGGGAAGCGTAGATAAATTCCAGGATCGATGAGCGGCGTCCCGATAGCAGACAGGGGTTCATCACCGAAGAAGATCCCCTCGTCAACCAGCAAACGATAGAGCCTTACATAGACATCATCGATGAAAACCCTGCCACAATGACAAGGTGGGGGCGAAGAATCATCAGGAGGCCCTGCTTTATTTTGAATGCGGTGATTACAGTCAGGACACGGGGTAAAAATCTCATGCTTTCTGCTGAGTAGGTCCTGGGCATCAGAAATATGATCGTTACCACAGACTGGACAATGCATTCAGGTTAGGATACCATCGGCATAACAAAATAAAAATAATCCGATTTATGGGCCTGATGCGATTCGAACGCATGACCGCCCGGTTATGAGCCGGGCGCTCTAACCACTAAGCTACAGGCCCAAAAAGAATAACGCCGCCAACAGGACTCGAACCTGTGACATACTGGTTAACAGCCAGTCACTCTACCAACTGAGTTATGGCGGCTCTGAGGTGCTCTATAATGTAACACTTTGATGATTATAAATATTTTGATTCTCTTTTACTCACTCCTTCTCCTTTAGCGATTGCATCCCTTTCAGTAACGTTATGATTTCGCCAATATCTGTATCCAGATGTGAGAATAACTCATCAGTTTTAGTGGTTGTAACTGCACCGGTCGGGGAGGCGCGGATATACCCGAGGCCTTCCATGACACGGAGTGAGTATCTGATCCGGTGCTGAGGGAGTTCCAGAATCTCTGATAACTTTATGATACCAATCGGCTGGTGCTGCGCGACGGTGGACAGGACCTCAAGGTGTCTCCCAATCAGTTCAATGTCCCCTTTAATTTTTTTAAGCATTATCACCTCATTTCAGGCATTATTATCAAGCCATTCCTTTGTCTTCAGATATTGGTTCCTGAATACAACTGCAAGAAGGAGTGCGATAAGAAGGCACACTACAGAGCCAGGCACTCTCCATGGTTGGGGAAAGAGAAAGAGTGCGATAATCCCCACAGCAAAAAAGAGGATAACTCCGTTTAGAATTACTGCAATATGCCAGAATTTCCACTTAAACTGCTCTTTGGCAGACTCATTCATTATTCATACATCAATGCTATCATAAAAGTACTTGTGGTCTTATCAGCAATGTGTAGAGGATGGACTATCTCGATGATCTTATTACCCGGTCCGATGCCAGCGCATACTGCCTGTTTGCCTCATCAGACGACCCAGATATGCGTTACCTCACTCATTTCGTCACCCATGATCCCGTACCGGTGATCAAAAAACCCGGGGAGAAGCCCATCATGATCCTGCCAATAATGGAGGCAGACCGTGCAGAACGCGAATCTATCGCGCAAAGTATCACCAGGCAACAGGCAGGCTACCAGGAGATCATAACCTCTGAAAAAGATCCGTACCAAATTACTGCTGCATTGATACACCGGTGTGCACAGGGTCCGCTCATCGTTCCCCCTCGTTTCCCCCTTGCACTGGCCCGGGCACTGGAGAAGCATGCGCCTGTTTTTTTGGATAACCAAAGCACAGTTTCTCGGATCAGATCACAGAAATCCCACGATGAGATCAATGAAATATCCACAGTTCAGCGGGCGGTCGAGGCTGCTATGGAAGAAGCAGTAAGACTCATAAAACGATCAACCATCCAGAACGGCGAACTCTGGGACGAAGAAGGGCCCCTGACATCAGAGCGGGTTAAATACGCTATTCACTCGACACTTCTTGCTCACGATTGTAGCGCTCATGACACCATTGTCTCCTGTGGCGAAGAGACAACTATGCCTCACTGCACCGGAACGGGCCCACTACAACCGTACCAACCAATCGTGATCGATGTTTTTCCCCGAAGTAATAAGAGTGGGTATCATGCAGATATGACCAGAACTATCTCAAAAGGGGAACCATCGAGATCGGTTTGTGAATTATACGAAGCAGTCCACAACGCACAGGAACTCGGTGAAAGCCTGGTTTTTGCAGGGGTAAGCGGGGCAGACTGCTATCAGGGAGTCCGTGACTATTTTGATGACCAGGGATTCAAGACAGACACCGAGGGATTTACTCACAGTCTTGGACATGGAATTGGTCTTGAAGTACATGAACAACCAAGCCTCTCACCTTCGGGAGAAGAATTGAAAGAATGTCATGTAATTACGATAGAACCTGGTCTTTATTACCGTGGAGTAGGGGGAGTCAGAATTGAAAACATGGGTGTTGTTACTATCAAGGGATTTAACCGGCTCACAAATTTCCCTGTGGAGATGATTCTTTGAACGAAGAGATTTTTGAACGTTATATACAGGCTGGAAAGGCAGCATCCACAATACTGCGAAAGGGATCAGACCTGATAAGACCTGATGCCTCGCTTGCTGAAACTGCAGATCAGGTAGAACAGATGATTATCGATGCCGGACTTGGAGTCGCATTTCCGGTAAATATCTCACTGAATGAATCTGCTGCTCATGATACCCCATCACCGGGAGACGAACGGACATTCAATGCAGGTGATATGGTAAAACTTGACCTTGGTGCTCACTTGGACGGGTACATCGCTGACACCGCAATGACGATCGATCTGGGTGACCAGAAGCAACTCGTGGAGGCCTCTCATGCTGCGCGTGACGCTGCCATTGCATTGGTACGACCAGGCATTTCCATCGGGGAGCTCGGTACTGCCGTTGCATACGAGATCGGTTCACGCGGGTTTAGACCGATCGCAAATCTCACCGGTCATGGACTCGATCAGTTCCAACTCCATATGGGACCAAATGTCCCCAATATCGGTGGTGTCGGAGGTGCTGTGCTAGAAGAAGGGATGGCTATCGCAATCGAGCCATTTGCTACCACCGGAACCGGGTATGTCAGCGATCTCAAACGAGTTGAGATCTATTCACAGCGACTTTGGAGACCGGTCCGGATGCCAGCCTCACGGAAGATATTGAGCGAGATTGAGCCATTACAAGGCCTTCCATTTGCCCGAAGGCACCTGAAAACTGCTAAACCTGACTTTGCCCTTACCAGGCTGGTAAGGGAAGGAGTATTGCACGCATATCCGGTGCTGGCTGACATCCCTGGATCGTATGTTTCCCAGTCAGAACATACGATGATCGTTACCAGTGACGGATGTATCGTAACTACCGCATAAATAACACGTTCATCTGTGATCAACACCAACGATATGAGTTATTGACATGGCCCGTGACGAGGAGATCCTGGATCTGATCGAACTGCTTCTGGCGGCCGAGATATTTAACCAGAATCAGAATCTGGATATCAATGATCTGACCCCCATAGCCCGCGAAGTTTTTGGGGTTCAGAGTATGGAAGGGGAACGCGGACCAGTGGTGGTATCTGAAAGTGCATTACAACGAATACTTGGGATTCCAGATGCACATCTGCGGCTTGAAAAACATCCGCTCACCGTGTATGAAGAATTTGGTCATCGGCTCAGAATTAGCACATTACCAGCAGGATTCAGTTGGTTTATCAAACACAGTGCTGATAAACGGATAAAAAAGAACCCGGTTCTTGCATGGTATGCAGAAACAAACCATCTTCTGGAAGGTATCTCACATGATGCTGCCCGCGATCTCAATCCCAGATTTGAAGACAGCAGAGTATCACTGGACAGACGAATATCAAGGATGCTGGCTGAGGATGACAAGATCAGGGCAGGACTTGATCTCATCATCATCAATGCCCCGGAAGAGGTCGAACAGACCCTGGATGATATTATCTGTACCGGAGATCAGGTCCAACGAATTCTCAAACTGAAGATTGCACTAGAAAATCTGGAGTTCCTGAGAACGCACCGGGTTTTTGATATCGGAAAACTCCTTTTTATCGGCCCACCGGGAACCGGAAAGACGTCACTCGCATTTGCACTCTCCCGGGTTTTTCATATGCCAATACTGGAGGTCAGACTCCCGATGGTTACTTCCCAGTACCTTGGTGAAACGTCAAAAAATATTGACCGGATATTTGAGGTTGCTCGCGCGCTTTCTCCCTGTATCCTCTTCATTGATGAGTTTGATTTTCTTGCAAAGAGCAGAATTGGTGATGATCATGGAGCGATGAAACGAGCAGTAAATGCACTCCTGAAAAACATCGATCGGATCAGCCTCATCAGAAATAAGGTGCTCCTGATTGGAGCAACCAATCACCCCCAACTGCTTGATGAGGCAGCATGGAGACGGTTCGATGAGGTAATTCCCTTTGATCTGCCAGATCTGGCAACCCGTGAACTTATCCTCGGACGGTTACTGCAGGGCTTCTCATCCGGCTGCAATGTGAGTGAGATTGCCCGTGATACAGATGGATATTCAGGAGCAGATCTTAAGATGGTCATTCGGGAAGCAATACTTACAGCGCTGATTGACGGGAGGACGGAACTCACGGACTCAGATCTGGCTACCGGCGAGAAGCTTATCAAAACCCGGGATGCAAGCAGAACAAAAACCTGCCTATAACGAGGTCCGGATGGAAATAACCCTGCTCGGTACAGGTGATGCGGTTGGAACTCCCCATGTAGGATGTGATTGTACACAATGCACCTATGCAAAAGAACATGGGGTAGAGCGGCTCCGAACCTCGATCCTCATCACGCATGAAGGCCGGACAATCCTGATAGACACTTCACCGGATTTGAGAAGACAACTCTTACACACCGGATCACCAAAGATCGATGCGGTCATCTGGACACATGGACATTATGACCATTTCATGGGATTCGGGGAATTTTACCGTGTGCAGAAGATCCCACCAGTCTACGCGGCACCTCCGGTTATGGCTTACTGTAGTGAGATTTACGGATTTCTGATTCATCAGAAATATGAAGTGCCTGCATATACCCCATTCACTCTTTTTGGAATCGAATTCACTCTGGTGGAGGTTACTCATCCTGATGTCTACACCTGTGGAGTCATCTTCTCGGATGGAAAAGTCAGGGTTGGGTATACCTCAGACACCAATGAGCACCTACCGGAAAAAACCCGCCAGTTTTTAACCGGACTTGATCTTCTCCTTATAGACGGGCTGTTTCCCTCCTCATTTAAAAAAGTAGCCAAGCATCTGAATTATGAAGAAGCAATCATTATGGCTGACGATCTGAAAGTAAAAGAGTTCCGTGTTGTTCATATGAGCCATTACCTTCCCTTCCACCTCCCACACCAGGGATATGACGGGGAGCGGTTCGTTCTCTGATAGTTGCTAAGTTTATGAGTTTTGAAGACACACTAATCTGGAATGAATATAACCGTTCTTGAACTGAGTGAAGATAAGGTTAAAATAACCCTGATTGGCCAGGGACATACGTTCATGAACGCCCTGATCAGTGAAATTCAAAAGGATCCGACTGTTGATGTCGCTAACTATGTCATTGAATTCCAGTTTTCTGATCCGGTTCTTACCGTCACCACGCATGAGAAAAAGGATCCTGTTGCTCCGATTCTAGCTGCATGCAACCGCATCGCTGCCTCCTGCGACGAACTGCTCAACAACATCGCTGCGATAAAAAAGTAAAATTTTTATTCTTTTTTCAGGGCTGTTCAGTGAATACGATCGAGCCTGATATTTTTGCAATCCTGACCTTAAGTCGCTGCCCCGGCCTTCCACCTTTTACATACACGATGTATTTCCCAATCTTGGCAACACCATCTCCACGCCGTGAAGTAGATTCAATGTTAACCTCAATGATGGTTCCAGGTTCAAGCGTACGTGTCAGTGGTTCAGTCTTTGCCTTGCGTTTTCTAACCGGACGATGACTGCCGCAGGCTTCACATTTAATAACCAGAACACGATCATCCTTGAACAATTTCGTATCAGGTTTTCCACACTCAGAACAGATGACATAGTCATCAACATAACTCTTAATGAGCGGGCTGAACAACGAATCTTCGAACTTACCATTAAAAATAGCACGGTTCCCATCGATCTTACCGGAAGTTCCCAGTTCTCCAAGAAAAAATTTCATGAGATGATCCTGGTCACGGCGAAGAGCACTGACTAGATCGGTAAAATTCTCAAGGATGGTCGTTTTACCCTCGATCGAAATTCGGGGCTCGGGATATGACCAGCGCTCACCATCCTCGGAAGGCTCAGTCACCTCCTCGTATGCCTTATGTAACAGGGCCTCATATGAATCGACCATGATACCTATCATATCTCTCTGGTTTGGGATAAACATAAGGCCCCCAATACCATCGCCACAATAAATAAATGGAAACTCAGTATCCCGCCTGATCTCTACCAGGATTCTCTCATTATATTATGAAACCTGACTATGAATTTCAGAAATAAAAACTCTGTTTTGAGTGTTGATGAGACAAACCAACTGATATTTGTCATATTAATCGCTTAAACTTCATTACAACCATGAGAAAATTATCGGGTCCAAATATCTATGAATGCGTCACCTACTGCCAGGACCGACCCTCGATTTCAGGACTATTGTAAAAGATTACTCTTTTTTCTATTCAGACAGATAGGCAACCTATTAGTATCTCGAGTACCCAGTTGTAGGAATCAGCTCGATCCCTACCATATGAAAGGAGCGATGATCATAACGAAAACTGCAGAGCGGTCATTTGTCAGGGAATTACCCGATGTTCAATCTACCACGCCCGATGTACGGATCAACCTTACCCGGGTGGGCGTAAAAAACGTTAAAAAAATGGTAGAGGTGTCCCGTCCCGGAAAACGTCCGGTCATCTTTATATCAAATTTTGACATCTTTGTTGACTTGCCAGGAAGCCTGAAGGGAGCGAATCTATCACGAAATTTTGAGGTGATCGATGAGGTACTTCAACAGGCAATCGAAGGGGAAGTCAAAGAAATCGAAGAATTATGCAGCATGGTTGCCAGAAAACTCCTCGATAAGCATGAGTATGCTGACCGCACCGAGGTTCTCATGCGAAGTGAGTTTATGGTTGCCGGTGAAACACCGGTCACCCGGACGGTCTGCCAGGAGGTTGTGAAAGTATTTGCGAGTGCAATAGCTAAACGCACCTTCAAAGATCCAATCGTGCGCAAGAGCATCGGTGCTGAGGTTACAGGAATGACTGCCTGCCCCTGTGCACAAAATATTATGAAAGAACGGGCACGTGAAGTAATGGAAGGGCTCAATATTGAAGCTCCTATCATTGAAAAGTTTTTCCAGGAAGTGCCAATGGCAACTCATAACCAGCGGGGAAGGGGTTTTCTTTCGATCGAGACCGATGATGAGAGCCATGTTCCACTTGATAAGATCATCAGGATATTAAAGCAGTCAATGAGTACCCCAATCTTTGAGCTACTTAAAAGAGGGGACGAAGGCCATGTTGTCCTTGCAGCCCACAAAAATCCTCGCTTTGTTGAAGACTGTGTTCGAGAGATGGCAAGAAGAGTTCACACCGAGTTCGGCGATCTTCCCGGTGATTCGGTAGTGACCATTGCCCAGGATAATGAAGAGAGCATTCACCAGCACGATGCATTCGCTGAACGACAGGCGACGATTGCAGAATTATCTGATGAGATAAACGGGGATAGCCCCTAATCTCATGAAAAAATTAAGAGTATTGCGATTACACAGACAAACAGAACAATTCCCACAATAAGAATCATCTGTTTTCTGGTTATCAGAGTAGTCTTGGCAAGTTCTTCCCGCATCAGCAGTAGATATGATTCATAGCGTGGAAGTGAATCCAAAACCTCTTTCAGATCCTCTTTTGTCACTTCGTGGAAATGGTGTGAGCACTGGTTTCTGAAATCAACAAGTCTGATCAGATCCTGACGGGTCGCAGGATCAATGATATCATAATCTGAAAGACGTTTGAAGATCACTTTATTTTTGATCTCTTCTTCGGGGCCGGCATACCCACGAAAATAAACCGTTTCTCTCCCAAGATCAATCAACCGATTTGCCAAAGCAAAAAGAACCATCGAAAGCGCATAGAAATTACGGCGATCCCGATCATTACGTCCAGGTTGCTGACTGATACTGTGGGCATCCTCACAATATTGATTGATGTCAGATATGATTTTATTCTGTTCCGGAGTTAGTCCATGACCCATATCTCTTTAGTAGTTGGGTATGGATCAGGATAAGCAGATCAGTCTCTGCGATCAAGTACAAAGTTGAGACGAAAATTGACTGGACATGAATGAACCTCAATTCCTGGTTTCCAGATTATTCCATATCATATTGTCTATCATTCCTCCTTTGCTTAGTCAACAGTAATCGGATGACATCTTGCATAGTACTATCTGATTACTAGGATGAAAAACCCCGTGAACTCCGATACCGAGCTATAATCCAAACAATTTGTTGCAATTGACGGAATTATACCATGATAAATATTATAGATCGGGATAGATCCCTGAACCATAGTCATACGCCTTTAAAAAGTGAATAATCCCCCCTGTTACAAATGATTTATCAGATACAAAATTATGTGATGAACTCCGGTTCCATTCATCAGCACCATTCGATCTGGACTCCATAGACGATGCAGAAATCTCAGTCAATACTGAACCAACTGCATAACCCAACCCGGAAGTAGGATTTGGAGTGATATCAATGCGATATAAAAGAGCAGCTGGCGTATTGCTACTATCAGAAGCCATCCTGGCATCTGCCTTCGTTGAGATCTGTACACTATTTATATTAACCAATGTGCTTCGGGCCGTTACCGTATTACAGAATGCTGGGATAACCTGAGCTGAAGCACTAAATACACAGGATATCGGGTTATCTGATGCTGAATAATTACCTACATTACTCAATGAAATTTCCTCATCCGCAAAGAGATGACTCCCATCAATACTTTCGTAGGTGATGAGTTTAGTACTCTCCAGATTATTCAAACCCCCACGCTGGTCAGATGAATCAAAACCAAATTGTTTGTTCATCATAAGATGACCTCCATTAGTCATGGTTGAATCACGATAAACCAATGAACCAACTGCCTCATCCGATTTTACTATTCCAGGACCAAGATATTGATTCGAAAGATCCCAACTCATTATAGTATGATCATCAACCATCCCCACCACATCAATAACTGTAGTGATAGAGATCATCTGATTCTCATACGTAGCATTTGGGAGTCACATAGCCTGACAGATGCAGACTGATATTACAAGCAAATAGACAAATAGAATCAAAATTCGATAGTCCCACATAACCCCACCCCACCAGAGTGACGCAATGGGATTTTATCGCGGAGGTTTAATTAGTTGCTCTTAAAAAAATAGGTAAATATTAATCTAAAGATTATGACAGTTTAAATAATGGGACCGAGGGCTGCATACTCTTCACATCACTTGAGTTGAACTTCGTTGAAGGCTGCATGCTCTTCACGTCGCTGGAGTTGAACTTCTCGGAAGGCTGCATGCTCTTCACGTCACTGGAGTTGAACTTCTCGGAAGGCTGCATACTCTTCACGTCACTGGAGTTGAACTTCTCGGAAGGCTGCATACTCTTCACGTCACTGGAGTTGAACTTCTCGGAAGGCTGCATACTCTTCACGTCACTGGAGTTGAACTTCGTTGAAGGCTGCATACTCTTCACGTCACTGGAGTTGAACTTCTCGGAAGGCTGCATACTCTTCACGTCACTGGAGTTGAACTTCTCGGAAGGCTGCATACTCTTCACGTCACTAGAGTTGAACTTCGTTGAAGGCTGCATACTCTTCACGTCACTGGAGTTGAACTTCTCGGAAGGCTGCATACTCTTCGGGTATAATACATCATCAGCAACGGAAATGCCAACAATACTTACTATTAAGGCGATTATTACACCCGAAACCATCACCATACTCATACGCTTCATATCAGGATTCCTCACATAAAGTTGATGGATATCCTATTTAATCTTACTATCATGAACAAATAAAAAAACCATCCGATAAAGATTCTTTTCAGAAAACAATCAAAGTGCGATGTAAAAGTACATCGAGGTTACCATTACCAATTAAAAAAGATCTTAAAAGATCAGAGTTACACTCTGAATCCTGATTTATACGCGAAACTCTTCTGGAAGTTCTTGATGCCACCAGTTACTGCAGTACTGTCTTTCCAGATGTTGGTGGCTGCGGTCTTGTTCCAAGTAGCGGTCTTATAATCAGAGGCGGCAGAGCCATCATACCCATAGTTGGTATCACCACCATCACGGGCTTCCATGATACTGCCCGCAAACACCGTCTTCACGGTCCCTTCTGCATAACCACTCCCTGAGTTAGTATCAGGAGTAACTGCAATCTGGTAGTTCAATTCTGCAGGCGTCCCCGCATCAGAAGTTACTGCGCGAATTTGTCCTTTAGTAGAAATCTGAGCGCTATTGATATTGATAAGACTGCTCTTTGCAGTTACAATATTACAGAAGGCTGGAAGACTATCACCTGCACCAGTCGAGAAAACGCACCTGATATTACCATCACCGCTTGCATAATTCCCAGCTACTGATAGAGTATACTCTTCTTCCCCAACCAGATGTGCACCCTCAACACTGGCATAGGTAAGAACTTTCTGGGCTTCAATATTATACAGACCTGTTGACTGATCCTGTGAGTTGAAATCAAAGTTCTTGTTCATGCTCAATTTCCCACCATTCGTCATGATGGAATCACGGTAGGTGATATCTGCAATCGATTGCGAAGCTCCGAGAATACCGGTCGGGATCGCTCCAGGTGATCCAATCACCCAGGATAATACGGTATTATCAGATACAAAACCGGTAACATCTATGACTGTACTGATAGAAAATACCTGATTTTCAGGGGTCTGATTTGGTAAGCGGTCACCGGCCGCAGAACCCATGAGGGCGATAAAAACCACCAAGACGGCACATATTAATTTTCCATATCTCACAATAATTCCCCACACCATGCCAGCACCCCGGCATATATGGATACATTATGATCTGGATTATAAGTAGTTTCTTGAACTCAGGAAATGTGCAATTTGAGGCATAACTTAAGAGTTCAAAACATTCTCTATTTTTAATTTAAGAGAAGAATCACGGAATTAAGACGAGAAATACAAAAAAAGGGAAAACTAAAGAGTAGTCTTTAGTTTAGCTGAGTTTCTGGAAACCAGACTGGTATGCAAATGCCTTCTGGAGAGTCTTGATGCCACCGGTTACAGTGGTAGAATCTTTCCAGGTGTTGGTTGCTGCGGTCTTGTTCCAGGTTGCAGTCTTGTAGTCTCCGTCTCCACGATCGTCAGTATCTTCTCCGTTACGGTAGTAGTTGGTCTTGCCACCGTCACGGGCTTCCATGATGCTGCCTGCGAAGACAGTGCTAACAGTTCCTTCTGCAAAGCCGCTACCGGAGTTTGCATCAGGGGTGACTGCGATCTGGTAGTTCAGAGCTGCTGGAACATCAGCGGTCTCTGCAACTGCGCGGATCTGACCCTTGGTGGAGATCTGAGCGCTGTTTACATTGACAAGGCTGCTCTTTGCAGAGACAATGTTACAGAATGCTGGCAGGATGCCTCCGTGGTTCTGTGAAAAGACACAGCGGATGTTGTCTGCAGCGGTTGCGTAGTTACCTGCAACGGAGAGAGTGTACTCTTCCTCGCCAACCATGTGTGCACCTTCGGTGCTGGCGTAGGTCAGGACCTTCTGCTGCTCAATGTTGTACAGACCCTTTAACTGGTTCTGGGAGTTAAAGTCGAAATTCTTATTCTCGGCGAGCTTTCCACCGTTGGTCAGGATTGCATCCTTAAAGGTTACATCAGCGATTGTCTGACCTGCTCCAAGAATACCGGTTGGAATTGCACCTGGACCTGCAATGACCCAGGACATGGTGGTCTTATCATCTACTGCACCAGTGACATCGATTACGGTGTCAATGGAGAAAAGCTGGTTTTCAGGGGTTGCATTGGGCAGCCTGTCTGCTGCTGCGAACCCGGTGACTGCCACAAGGGCGACCAGTGCAACAATTGCTGCAAATACGAACTTCATTTATTTCCTCCTACATTTCATGCTGATACTCTCAGCATCAACATAGACACGTTGTCAGTAACGAGTTATATATTTTCTCAGTTTTAGAAATCGCAAAAATAAACTTAAACTGGAATTGAACAAAAAACGGGAGTTTGGAATTTTGATTACTTCCGCATAATCGTGATATACCCGCTATGACAGACACGGGTCGAGGGGCGTGTCCCTCGTTCACTCCGATCCATATCACGCATAATGCACTCATATGAAGCAGACTCAAAAAACAGGCCATGAGCATTATCATGTGCCAAGATCATCTGTTCAAAAAAAGGAGTGTAACATACCAGATAACCACCCGGATTGAGTATCGTATGAGCATGGATCACATGTTCTGCTGTCAGACTGAGATCCAGATGAACGATATCATAAATCCTGGTTTCCTGAAGAATCTCACCGGTAATAATCTCCAGATTCTCTATCCCGGCCTCCCTGACAGTTACCCTTGCCTGTTGCGCAAATTCCTCTTTGCGTTCATATGAAGTAACCTTCCCTGCAACTCCTGCAAAAAATATTGCTGCAATACCACTGCCAGTCCCGGCATCTAGTACCCGGTCTTTTTTATTCATCCCGGTTAGCCCAATAACGAGGCCAATATCGCGGGGCAACATAGGAGCTCCGGTCCGTTTCGCAAATTCAAAAAAATCGGTAGCCCGGGGAAGGCGGATGGTAAGTTCCTTTCCGGAATGAGTTTGGATGTTGTCACCGATCTCTTTCCCAATGAGTTGACGAAGATCTACCAGACCCACATCGGTTCCAATCTTCTCATCACCAGCTTTCACCAGCCATGATTTTCCATACCCGGAGATGAGAACCAGATCAGAGTATTCAATCATTTCCGGCAAGTTTCAAAATTGCATCAGCGATATCACCCTTCGATGTTTCAAGGGTCGATCTGGCCTTTTCTACAGATACGCCCGCCTGCTCTGCGACCAAAATTACATCCTCATCAGGTATCACTGCAGTTGCCTCTTCAAACCGTGGTTCTCCGGTTATTTGCCAGGTAGTGACACCCTGCATTTTCATGATGGCAACTTCAGCCTGATCAAACACATATCTCCCTTGCGGAGTGGTGATTACTATCTCCTGAACATCTTCGATTGGACGAACATCCATACCGAGTTGTTTCATCATCTGTTTCATTTTACGGGGATTCATTCCAGGTATCATTCTTTATCCTCCTGATCTTTTCCTTTTCTTACTGATACAGCAACTCCACATTCAGACAAAAACATCTCTTTTCCGGAGATCATAGCACTTCCTACTCCCTGTAATGTTCCATCGCCTGATACAACCAGCACCTCATCTCCGGCCTGGATATCCAAAGCAGCATGCATAACATGCTTCGCAAAAACACTCTTTCCGATCGCTATGTAAGGACAGACATCATCCTGAATCGTGACACGACAACCCGGAGGATTTACTATCTGACACAGGCGTTTTGCCCCGGTAAGTCCAAGGGTAAGCCTACCATCATGAGCACGGAGGGTGGCAAGTCGCCTGCCATCAAGCATAACCTGACGTACGCCTCCTCTTCTGGAAGTAATAAATCTGCACGATTCGGGGAACAACTGATTGCCAATGTCTTTTCCAAACTGGTAGTCAGCAAGAATCCGGACTCTTTTGAGCATATTGCTGCCTTAATATGTGGTTGACTTCTTCGATAAACTCTCGTTCTGCATCATGTGGAATAAAGGCTCCAGCAGCAATCCGGTGTCCACCACCCGACGAACCATCAAACCGCTCGCATGCGGTACTCAATGCCTTCTGAAGATCCACACCTTTATCCACCACTTCCTGCCGGGTCCGCATTGAGATCTTTGTTTTGGTGGGATCCAAAGAGTCCTCGCACATGATCAAAATCGGCTTTTCCGGGTTAAGTCGTGACAGGGACATGCCTGCTCCGATCCCAACGATAGTGTCAGGGAACCGATCACCAACATGAATATAGAGGAGGTGTGAAAGTTCTGACACGCCAGTATCGGTTATATATTCCATTACCTCGCGGATCTTACTCCGGTGGTTTCTGAGCATCTGTTCAGCTTCCCGGAATGCAACAACCCGATCACCCCGACAGATCTTTCCACCGAGCTCAGGCCTCTTCCACCGCCCGCATGAGTTCAGAAGTGTTGCATATTCAGAGGCATTGCGAAGGGTTGCCTGCGCCTGATTCTCATCAGGAAAAAGATAATGATCTGCAAATAGCCGATCCAGATTCTTTCCAAAAGCCAGCATCTGATCAATAACGGCACATACCACGGCCTGTTTGTCCTCAAAAGGAAGAGTTTCCCAAACCGGCCAGCGAGTACCGGATAGTGGTTTTATTCCGATTTTCTCGAGAAAAATCCGTGCACCATCAGGTACCTGAGATACTCCGGGAATATCAATATCGTCAGAATAAGCAAGAGCATTTGGCAGTGGTCGGGTGGAAATACCATAGATATTCAAATCATGTTCCCAGACTTCAACATTACCATATCCGACACCATCAGCAAGTATTTCATGTGCCGGGCCTGTCAACTTCAGATTCTCCCGGTCCATCATATCACCGATATTACCAACAATTGCCAATTTTGCGAGATCACGGTTGATATCATCCATCTCCCGAGCCACTAAGTATGCTACTCCGGCAGCACTCATCTTTTCATACCCATGCAAAAGGCAGTTCACTTCCAGATAACTGATATCAGCAGGCTGACTCACATGGTGATCGATGATGACAATATCATCCGGGGAGAGGCCTTTTTCCTGAAGCATTGACTGTTGACCGGACCCGAAATCAGAAAAAATCTTGAGAGATTCATCATCCGGGATCTCATGCAGGGTTAGCGGATCCAATTGTCGGAGGTAGACACTCCTCGCAGGAATCCCCGCCCTGGATATTGCTTGAGAAAGAATTGATTCACTTGAGATTCCATCTGCATCGATATGAGAGATGACAGTCACTGAATTGCTGGAAAGAATTACATCAGCAGCCGACCGTACATCCTGATCAAAACTCATTAATGTGCATTGGAGATACATGCAGAAAAGGAAGGGCATTCAATGATAGATCGGAATTCCAATGATGGAAAAATGTGATAGATATAGGAAAATCAGGAAAACTCGACGCAGTGTTTAATTCGATTGATTTATCATGAGATTCTGGGCAGATTTTCAAAACATTAAGAGTCATCTTTCCGATGAAGTCATATCTCCTGCTAGAATGCGGGTGATTGATAAAAACGCCATGGCTCTTGGAGTCAGTGATCTGCAATTGATGGAAAATGCCGGTCATGGTCTCGCAGATATTATCCGGAGTTATCATCCCACATCAGTGCTCATCCTTTGTGGTTCTGGAAATAACGGGGGGGATGGAATGGTAACTGCACGCCTTCTCGCCCGGGATACTGTAGTGACAGTTCTGTATTATAATAGTCCACATATGTCTGCGGCATGCAGAACTCAACTTTCATCGCTTTTGTATTGCAGCGTTCAACTCCATGCAATCCGATGTAGAGATGACGTACTCTCCCTACAACACCTCTTCGCACAATCAGATCTTATTCTGGATGCCATGCTGGGTACCGGGATGGCCGGAGTACTACGTGAACCATACCTGAGTTGTGTACATCTTGCAAATAGTGTAAAAACCACGATCATATCTGCGGATGTGCCAACTCCAGGAATAAAACCCACAACAGTATGCGCGTTTCATCGGGCAAAGTGTAAAGATGCGGAGGTTATTGATATCGGCATTCCGGTTGCTGCGGAAATCTGTACCGGGCCCGGGGATCTTCTCCTAATCCCAAAGCGTGAACAATCCGCACATAAAGGTGTTGGAGGGTCCCTCCTGGTTATTGGTGGGGGCCCATACCAAGGAGCACCATATCTGGCCGGTATGGCAGCCCTTCGTGCAGGCGCTGACATTGTACGTGTTGCATCACCTTCTCAACTTCAGTTCCCGGATCTGATTCATGAGCCGGTACAAGGAGACAGGATATCAGTTGATGATACTGAGAATCTTATCAGATTATGCGAACGTTGTGACGTTGTTGTCTGCGGCATGGGACTCGGTTCAGAAAGTCATGAGGTGGTCAGCGCAATCGCCCCCTACTGTCGAAAGGCAGTATTTGACGCTGACGCCCTGCGCATTCCATCACCAGTAGGAAAAGAGACCATTTACACCCCACATGCGGGGGAATTTACCCGCATTACCGGAATAAATCCGGGTAACGACATCCTAACTCGGGCAGAAGTTGTTAAAAAAACTGCAAGAGGAACAACAATTCTCCTCAAAGGAGAGACAGATATTATTTCAAACGGAGAGCAGATCAGGTTCAACCAGACCGGAACTCCGGCCATGACCACTGGGGGAACCGGAGATATTCTGGCAGGAGTGTGTGGGGCATTGTTTGTTTCACTTTCTTCTTTTGATGCTGCATGCATCGGAGCGTATGCCTGTGGACGCGCCGGGGAGATAGTAACAGAAAAGATGGGATACGGGCTGATTGCACAGGATATTCTTTCGGTTATTCCTCAAGTACTGTACCAGAATAATTCAATGGAGAACGAATGACAGAATTCACACATATCACCGATGACCGGGTTCGCATGGTTGATGTCTCAACAAAAAATGAAGTTAATCGCGAAGCTGTCGCATCGGGAACTATTATATTACGACCCGAAACCATCCTGGCAATTACTAGCGGAACAACAGTCAAAGGAAATGTCCTGGCAACTGCGCGGGTGGCAGCAGCGATGGCAATTAAAGATACTTCACGGCTCATTCCGATGTGCCATAATATTCCAATTCATGGGATTGATATCGCATTTGAACTGGACGAGATATCCATAACGACGCGTGTGAAGGTGATATCAAGTGGTAAAACAGGAGTTGAGATGGAGGCACTGGTAGGGGCCAGTACAGCGTTGCTTACGATATGGGATATGGTAAAATCTGCTGAAAAGGATGAGAACGGGCAGTATCCGGTGACCCAAATCAGAAATATCAAGGTTGATGAGAAACGGAAAGGTAACTGACTTGTAAGAGACGCCAATAAATAGCAGTGTCCCCCAGATAATAAGGAATACGGGATTTGTCCCGTTAGGTATGTGGCCTGATTTCAGGCTGAACCTCTGGAGATATTATGGCAAAATCGATGTATGCATATGTCAGAGATGCATGGAAGGTCCCGGCAAAGTCCGGAGTTCGTGCACTTCTCTGGGAGCGTATGCAGGTTTGGCGCAGGGAAGGAAGTGTGGTCAGGGTCAACCGGCCAACACGTATTGACCGTGCACGTTCACTCGGATATAAAGCAAAGCAGGGTATTGTTGTCGTCAGAGTAAAAGTTCGCCGCGGTGGTCGGCGGGCATCCAGATATGTTCGTGCGCGAAGAACTGCACGAATGGGCGTCAACAAGCGTACCATGGGTAAGAGTATTCAGCGGATCGCAGAAGAGCGGGCCAGCAGAAAATATCCAAACATGGAAGCATTGAACTCCTATTGGGTTGGTGAGGATGGAAAACAGAAGTGGTATGAGGTTATTCTCGTGGATCCACATCACCCGGCTGTTAAAAACGATTCCACCCTCAATTGGATCACTCAATCCGGGCACCGGGGTCGTGCTGAACGTGGAAAGACCAGCGCTGGTATGAAAGGCCGTGGCATGGGCACGCGTGGAATAGGTACAGAAAAGTGCCGCCCAAGTGTCAGGTCCAATGCCAACCGGGGAAAATAACCTTTTTTTGATGCATTGTATTGACGGCTGTACTTTTCCATATCCATCAGGCTCCTGTTCAGTTAGCCGGTCAGTTCATGAACTGAAAGCACTCGGATATACTGGAGGGGTCATCTGCAATACCCCGATACCAGAACTTGAGACCCCGGATTTTCAAATCATCCCTGCCCGTCATATCAGAAGGGGAAGTGTTCGGGAGCTACAAAAGGACATTCAGGAAACTACCAAAAGGCGGATGTATTGCATGGTCCAGGCAGGAGAAAACAAAATGAACCGAACGTTTTTGACTATGCCAGGAGTACATGCCCTCTCTGAATTACATACTGCCCCTAAAAATGCATTTGACAGGTTTTGTGCCCAAATTGCTGCGGAACGAAATGTTGCAGTCGATATCCGGGTCCGGCCACTCTGGGAGTTACGGGGGATATCCAGACAACGGGTGATACGACTGTATGAAGAGATCCTTCTTCTGCAAAACCGATATGAATTCCACCTCACCATCTCAAGTGGTGCATTGACACCATTAGATATGCGAGGGCCACGAGCAATCGAAACTATTCTCACTGAAATCGGGATGGATCGAGATCTAATTAGAAAATCATTTGACTCAATTCCAAACCTGATGAAAGGATACAAATCAGCACGGGAGATTTCTGATGAGACTTAGGCCCTCGATGCGGGAGAACTACCGGTACCTGCTTGCCAGGATTGAACCACCAGTGCCCATGGATGCCAAAGAAATCTTTTTAGTCATCTCTGACGTCTATTGCTCACTTTTTGGTGAAATTCAGGCATCTTATGCGTGGATCGCGGTAATGGAGTATACGCCCCCTTACGGTATCTTCAGATGTAGAAGAGGATACGAGCATACAGTCGAAGCAGCGCTATCCTGCGTCACATCAATCAGAGGAATTCCTTCTGTTATACATCCATTCAAAACATCCGGTACGATTAGAACCATCAGAGAAAAAATCAACCAGAACAAGGTGGATATAATCCGAACAGGAAAGGTAAAAGTAAATGAGACGTGGATTTCTGTAGAAATCAATTCAACAGACAGGATAGATCTGAAAGAGAAGGGCATTAATCATAATATGCCCCTCTATATAACGGAAGAGGATATCGAGGACCTGTACTATGATGAATAATAACCAGGCAGCATATGATCGCGCGATAACCGTCTTCAGCCCAGACGGACGGCTTTACCAGGTAGAGTATGCCCGCGAGGCGGTCAAACGGGGAACCACTGCGGTAGGAATCAAATGTCAGGACGGAGTGGTTCTGATTGTCGACAAACGTATAAACTCCCGCCTTCTTGAGGCTAATTCAATTGAAAAAATATTCAAAATTGATGAACACATCGGAGTAGCCTCATCAGGTCTGGTGGGTGATGCCCGCGCCCTGGTTGACAGAGCCAGAGTTGAGGCCCAAATCAACCGGATATCATATGATGAACCCGTTGACGTCGAGACACTATCTAAGAAACTCGGGGATCATATGCAGACATATACCCAGTTTGGTGGAGCCCGCCCCTACGGAACTGCTCTCTTAATTACCGGTATTGCTGATGGAGAGTTCAGATTGTTTGAAACCGATCCGAGCGGTACACTTCTGGAATACAAGGCAACCGGAATTGGAACCGGGCGTCCAGCAGTAATGAAACTCTTTGAAGAGGAGTATACCTATGAGTGTTCCCTGGATGACTCAATCAAACTTGGATTAAAAGCACTTAACGAAG
>NZ_JAJRBM010000104.1 GCF_028679455.1 Methanospirillum sp.
CACGAGATCGAGGCATCTGTCCGTTCATTCTGGACAAAGGATGCGATCTATCACAGGGTGAAAGAGCAGAACAAGGGGAAAAAACCCTGGTTTTTCGTGGATGGTCCACCATATACTACAGGACACATTCACCTGGGGACTGCCTGGAATAAGATCCTCAAAGACACTATTCTCAGATACCACCGGATGAAAGGACTCGATGTCATTGACCGGGCAGGGTACGATATGCATGGCCTCCCTATCGAGGTCAGAGTGGAACACGAACTCGGATTTGAGAATAAAAAAGATATCGAAGCATACGGAATTGGCACCTTCATCGAGCGGTGCAAACAGTTTGCAATCTCACATAAAGAGATCATGTCAGATCAGTTCAGGGCTCTTGGAATCTGGATGGACTTTGATAACCCATACCAGACCATTACCCCTGACTATATTGAGGCCGCCTGGTGGGCACTCAAAAAAGCACATGAGAAAGGACTCCTCGAACGCGGCCACAGGGTCGTGAACTGGTGCCCTCGCTGTGAAACAGCAATTGCAGATTCAGAGGTTGAGTATTGGGATGAAGAAGACCCCTCACTCTTTGTCAAGTTCCCGATCTTGGGAAAACCTGATGAATATCTGGTTATCTGGACTACTACACCCTGGACCCTGCCTGCAAACGTAGCAGTTGCTGTAGACAAGGATTTCGTATACGCACGAGTTTCAGCAGAGAAAGATGGGAAGACCGAATACCTCTGGATTGCCGAATCACTGGTTGAAGATGTGCTGAAAAAAGGACGGTACCAGGACTTTTCCATCCTCGAACACAAGACTGGAAAAGAACTTGCAGGTACCAGATATACCTCACCACTTGCAGATCAGGTACCACGGCAGAAGGATATCGAACACCGGGTTGTTCTGGCCGGTTTTGTCGAGATGGATAATACCGGAATGGTACATATCGCTCCAGGGCACGGATGGGATGACTATCTGCTTGGTATTCAGGAAGGACTTGATGTCTTCTGTCCGGTTGACGGGGCCGGACATTATACCGCCGAGGGGGGTATCTTTGCCGGGAAGTTTGTCCGAGATGCCAACGAGGAGATTGTAAAATCTCTTGGCAGTTTCCTCTTAGCACGCAAGAAAATTGTTCATCGGTACGGGCACTGCTGGCGGTGTAAAACTCCGATCATCTACCGGGCAACTGAACAGTGGTTCATCTCGATCCCGAAAATAAAAGAGCAAATGCTCAGTGAGATCAGGGCAACCACCTGGTATCCTGAATGGGCAGGTAGTGCCCGGTTCCATGATTTTGTCTCTGATGCCCGTGACTGGTGTATATCACGGCAACGGTACTGGGGTATCCCGATACCGGTATGGGAATGTAAAGACTGCAATAAGCAGATGGTCTTTGGCACCATGGCCGAACTCAACCAGGCAGCAGGTTCTAACCTAACTGATCCTCACCGGCCCTACGTAGATCAAATAACAGTGCCCTGTTCCTGTGGAGGGACCATGCACCGGGTCGAGGATATCTTTGATGTCTGGTTCGATTCAGCAATGGCATCCTGGGCAACTATCGGATTCCCTGCAAAAAAGGAGATGTTCGAGAAACTCTGGCCTGCTGATTTTATCCTCGAAGGTCAGGATCAGACCCGCGGATGGTTCTATTCCCAACTTGGTGCTTCCACCATTGCATTCAACCGTTCCCCCTACAAGCAGGTACTCATGCATGGGTTTGCCCTTGACGGTGACGGTAAAAAAATGAGCAAGAGTCTTGGAAATGTAGTCAGCCCGGAGGAGGTGGTTGAGAAATTCGGAGTTGATGTGCTCAGGCTTTATATTCTCTCGGCAAATGCCCCCTGGGAAGATCTTAAGTTTAACTGGGAGAGTGTGTCAACCGTCAACCGAACCATCAATATTCTCTGGAACGTCTACCGGTTCCCACTCCCTTACATGATCCTGGATGACTTTGCCCCTTCGTCAATGGGAGACACTTGGAATCCGGATTTTATCACGAGATCACTGCGTGAGATGCCAGATGAAGATCGCTGGATTATTTCTCGTATCAATACTGTTACCAGACAGGTTACTGCTGATATGAAGGAATATAATCTGCATCGCCTCAGCCGGGGAATCCTAAATTTTGTGCTGGAAGATCTCTCTCGCTGGTATGTGCAGATAGTCCGGCCACGAATGTGGCTTGAAGAAGACTCCCTTGACAAAAAATATGCATACGAGACGATCTACTACTGTATGAGAACCCTCTGCCGGTTACTGGCTCCATATGCTCCTCATATCGCTGAAGAGATCTATAGTAATCTACGGCTCGAAGGTGACCCGGTATCAGTACACATGCTCTCCTGGTACGAAGGTGAGGAACGACTCATTGATTCAGATCTCGAGACCCGTATGGGACTTATTCGATCCTTTGATGAAGCCGTTGCCAATGCCAGGCAGGCAGGAAAGAGAAAACTCCGTTGGCCTGTAGGGACAGTTACTGTTGTTGCAAAGAATGAGGTCGTAAGCAAAGCTTTCAGCAGTATGTATAATCTTGCATGCCAGCGAGCTAACGCCCGTGAAATACTGGTCATCACCGATCAGTACGATAAGATCCTCTGGAAAGCAGAGCCGATCATGAAGAAGATCGGGCCTTCATTCGGAAAGATCGGGCCCCAGGTAAAGAAACTTATCGAAGAAGCAGATGCCATCGCAATGAGAAATCAGATTGCAGAGAAAGGAGTCTATGCGATAGCAGGTCCTGAAGGTGAGATCACCATCACGACAGAACATGTAATGTTCACCGAAGTTATGCCTGATAACATCTTTTCTGCAGAGATGACTGATGCAACAGTATTTGTTGATGTCACGCTCACCGCTGATCTGGAAGCAGAGGGATATACCCGGGAATTGATAAGACGGATTCAGGAGATGCGCAAGCAGCTGAACCTGAATGTAGAAGAAATGATTGTGATTGATGCAATTGTGCAGGATTCACACCTGTTCGAACTGTTAACTCAATCCTGGCAGGATGCAATCAGTAAAGAGGTCAGAGCAACCGCTCTTTCAATCCACCAGAATGGCAGCGATCGTGATACCACCACCCTATGGCAACTGGATCGCGACTGGGATATCGAAGGACTGACCGTTACCATCGGAATATCAGTTGCGGAAAACTCCCGGTAATTAATGATCAACTCTTTTTTAAGAGTATTACCGGATTCTATCGCATGAACAGTTGCAGAGTTAAAATCCGATGAAAAATGATTCCACCATACCCGCTATCAATTATAACTGGTCATTCTCACGATGATCAGGTAGGGATACAGGTATGATAAAACCGGATCCGGATTCAGAAATACTCTGACTCATAACCCGGAACATATCCGGTCAACAAAAATCCGTCCTTCCTCTGAAGAGAACAACGGCAGATCCCGATCAACATGTAGTTTTCTTCTGATCGCTTCGGTTTTTTCTTTGGTTATTGGATTGAACCCGGGTTTGGTAATATGGGTATGATAAACCATAATCCCCCGCCGTTCCCAAGCAGGAGTATGGGCAAGGTTAACACCGTGCTGAAAACATATCTCATGCAGTTGCCGTGATCCAATTCCATTCAGCCGCCTCTGAACTTCTACCCGATCCAGTCCATCCTGCATGAGAATTGTCTGGCTGTACCCATTTACATGATTACGCCAGGCCTCTTTCTGACGCCAGGTCAGATAGGTGGCAACCATCTCCTGTTCAACAGGAATGATTCGTGCATCAAATGAAATGGGCGACGACACCTTCATGACGATGGTAAGGGCACTTGCTGCAAACGAGGCGATAACCGAAGTGAGTTTCTCAACGCGCCCCTCAAAGGGGAGTTCGTCAAGATAGAGACTGATCTCATCAGAAAACGTATAGGCAAAAAGAGGAGACAGGCCGCTTTCTGTCAGAAGCAAAGAACAGACCTGAACCATGGCTTGAGAAAAATCCTCATCAAATGGTCGTTTCAAAGACAATTGGCCTAGAAACTGATGAAAGGATCGTCCATCAAGCCTGATTATGACAGGTGCAAGGGTCTTTATTCCGGTATAGATCTCCCGTTCTTTCATGCATCCATCCTACCTAACAAATCAGTATTACCGGGAGAAATTGATTCAGAATCTGATTAAATGTGAATATTGAAAAGATTAGAGATCCGCATCATCTTTGAACATATTTGGGATATGACGGATGACTACTACATCAGAGATACTCTTAACCAGCCTGTACGGAATCTTGATCCCTTTGTGAGTCTTTATCTCAACCACTTCAGGATTTAATTTTCCTGCCGCTATTGAATCAATTCGCTTTGAATCGATATCAAGGACCAGGTCTTCCACTTCACCGATGAACATTCCGTTCTCAGAATATATCTTTAGGCCGATAAGGTCAGTAATCTGATTCTTCATACTCCATTGACATTTATATTAGATCCCTAAAAAACCTGTAGGTAAGTGTCTCTGCCATATCACCGGGGTATATATATGAATCATGTGCAACAAACGCCAGAGACCTGACCTGATATCGGCGTTACCTGCCGCCAGTGGATCACCACCCAGTATCTGTTTATCGATTCCGGGAAGTACTGTATTATGGATGGGTCCTTCCGTATCGGACGTCTCTTTGGGATTCCGATAATGATTCACTTCACGTTTCTCCTGATCATTCCATTGTTTGCTTGGATCATCGGTACCGACATTGGATATACCGTCTCGATGGTTCGCGATCTCTTTCATATCCAGTTAAACGATCAATTAATTACCCTTGGATATACCCCGTACCTTCTCGGACTGGTTATTGCCTGCGGGCTATTTTTGGGTGTTTTTATCCATGAACTCTCTCATTCACTGGTAGCCCGCAGATCAGGCATCGCAATTAATAGTATCACCCTGTTATTTTTTGGAG
>NZ_JAJRBM010000105.1 GCF_028679455.1 Methanospirillum sp.
ATCTTCTTCTGAATCCCCGGGATGCTCATGAATATCGAGAAGAAGAACCGGGATAACCGTTTGCGGTACTGATATTGAGGGAAGTCATAAAGCCCGTTGGCTTTGTAATACCGGTGATCAGCCCGGAATATCGGCCGCAGATCTCCCCATATTGCATCTCTCAGGACGATATGCCCAGCAACTTCCTGAAATGTCGGTGGTTTCACATACCCGGCATGTGAAAAGTCAATAGCCCGCGTTGCAGCAGAACTGATGAGTGCGTCGATCTGGCGTGAGTCATCAGGTTCATCGGTTATGATATCGACAAGGTTCCCTCCTGATAACATGCTGGAAAGATTTTCCCGGAGCCCTGGTATCTGAGCCAACGGACCTGATACCATCAGGATGACCTGTTTCCCTTTGAGTCGGGGAATATGTCCGAGGAAAAAACTCCGGTCAAAGAACTGTTTCCAGGTTGCCGAGAGGTACCGGTCCCTGATAGCCCCGGCATACACGATGATGTCTGCGGAATCAACCCGGTTCTTCCAGAATGAACAGAAATTGTCCGAGTATATGCACTGGTTCTCGAATGCACACTGCACACATCCGAGGCACCCTCCTCGCATTCCGATCTCATCAAGATGACAGGTGATAACCGATGAAAACGATGAGGCCATCTGAGTGACCATCGATTCAAGATTGGACCCTGTAGCGGCATCATGGAGGATCAGGACCTGTTTTCCTCTTGTATCAGCCGAACTGATCTGACCCGGAGAATATCTGCCAGAGACTTGTGGGACTGGAGGGTATGCCCGGAGTGTGACTCTTTTTTCGCTACAGGCAGCGAGGATGTCGGTGCCAAACCGTGCGAGCTGGCGCTGGTTCTGCTCTTCAAGCAGGTCATCCATTGCTGCAGAGAACGATCCTGCGAAATTCATCCCGAGATCTTCACTGATTCCCTGCAGGTATTCGTGGACCTTCTGATCAAAGAAATGAACCGAGGTGCTGAGTGATGCAGCATACTTGCCGGTAAAGAGGGTACCACCGTTCTTCTCAAGCAGCAGTTCAATAAACCGCTTGTACTGGGCCGGTACATGCTGGAAGTATACCGGTGTTGCCCAGAGGATCAGATCACTCTGCTGGATCGTCGTGCAGATCTGCCCGAACTCATCCGGTTTCTTCTCGATAGCGGCTATCTTTTTACTGATGTGATGTATGATGAAGGTGTTTTCAGGGTTTGCCAGTTCAAGGAACCTGACATACTGCATGGTGACACTCTTCTCCCCTTTTGGGCTTCCGTTCAGAACGCAAATCTGCATTTTAATCCTCTGTATCCGTGTTGGATGGTTTTTTTTCAAACATTGTTAGCATTTTTTCAGCAAGAGACTGAAATTTTTCTGCTTTTACGAGAGCGATTCCCCGCTTTTCATCACCGAGGACCATCAGGGTATCACCTGGGTTGATCCCAAAGATATCTCTGGCTTCCTTGGGAATGACGATCTGACCCCGCTCTCCCACTTTTACGGTTCCAAAGATATGTTTCCCGTCTCCACACTGCTCATCTGTATTGATTGGCATAATGGCTGATCACACAATTCATACTTTTCACACTTGTATGAATTGTGTGGTTATAACTGTATCTCCCTTTCCTGGGAATCCCGGCAACCTCTCTCATGCAAAAAAGATATTGTCAAACTGATTTCTGATTCTGTTTCTTCACCTGCATCCGTTCCAGAAGAGCGATGGCCTGCCCTTCAACATGAGTGCCACCGACCGTTGCGGTATTGGAAAGAATTACTACACCGGCTCCCATCGTGGGATTGAATGCAATAACAGCCTGATGTGCATTGGTCTCTCCCGGCTTTTTGATGATTATCGTACCGTCCCGGTTATGAAGTATATCCCAGAAGATGCCCTGTTCCAAGAGAGGCGGGCCAGTATAGGCAGTAAACCGGGGAGTATGAGTCATTGCGATGGCATCAACAAGAGGAGTTTCAATCAGTCCGAGCTGGGCAGCGAGGAATACTGCCATATCATCAGCATTTGAGTGAATCCCTCCGGTGGCAGTCCAGAACTCATTAAATCTGATAAGATGGGCCTCATCTGCGGGATACTCATACCCCCGGTACCCGGTTGCCCGCCTGTTCAGATCCTCTATCGTCCATGATGCTCCTGTACTGGTCATGTCAAGTGGGATTGCAATCCTTTCTTCGAAGAGTTGCGGGTATGGAACTCCTGCAGCCCGGGCGATACTGTCACCGGCTACTGCTCCCCCGAGGTTAGAGTAGAGGTACTCATATCCCGGAGGGCTGTAAAGCGTAGTATTGGCTAGCCACTGATAGGTCTCATCTGCGGTCATTGTCTGGTAATGCCGCATCGATTCTTCCAGTTGGTCTGCCCCGGTCGCTGCCGGATCGGTCAGGGCAAACACCTCCGGGGTTACCGGCAATCCTGACCGGTGGGTTGCCAGGTCAGCCCCGGTGATGGTCTGGCCTTCACCGTTCAAGTGGTACTGATCCGGAAGCCAGGTGTTCACCGGTGCAGTGAGGTTATATTCTCCCCGGATCTCACCGTCTGCCATGAGCAGGCCGGTCATCACTTTTGATACGGATCCGATGTCAAAGAGGGTTCTATTATCAGGAGAATCATCGTCTTTGGTGGTGAGAGTCCCGTATGAGTACCAGCAGTATCCGTCTCTGTCCACTAACACGACCACCATCCCCTTACTCTGGTTATAGGTGATCAGTGTGGAGATGAAGGGATCCACATCCTCTTTGGTGAGGCTTGAAAAATGACCGTACGCAGTGGTTCTCCATTCGTCAGGAGTAGGAAGCCCTGAAGTACTGGTGATCAGGAACAGGATTGACAGGAGTATGATGCATGCCTGATAGTGATTCATAGCCAGGATTTCAAGATGAGTCCTTACGTATTGATGAACCTTATAGATAGCGGTGAAGCGGCGGTATTCTGCCTGGCCGAGAACCATATGAACCTTTCAATCACCACTCCACTCTCATGGATCCACTCTTCCATCCCGAAACCGGATCACCCGATCAAAAAACTGCTCATGCCAGGGTTCATGTGACACCATCACCATTGTCTGCCCCCATTCTGTATTCAGTCGCTTAAACAGGTCAAGGATCATCCGGGACGATTCCGTATCCAGGTTTGCACAGGGTTCATCGGCGAAGACAATCGCAGGGCTGTTCATAAGTGCCCTGGCGATGGCTACCCGCTGCTGCTGGCCACCGGAAAGTTCACGTCTCAAATGGTGAGCCCTGCCGCCCAGCCCGACATCATCAACAAGGCCTGAAGCGATCTCCATCACCTCATGATAATCCAGCCCGAGTCCCAGACCCGGAACTGCAACATTTTCAAGTACCGTCAGATCTTCGATGATAGCATAATCCTGGAAGACATATCCCATCTTTTCAAGTCTGAACCGTGCCTTCTCTTCACGTGGCATTACAGAGACCTCCTTCCCCCCAATCCGGATCGCTCCTGAAGTCGGGTTATCGAGTAATCCGGCAAGATGAAGAAACGTAGATTTTCCGCTCCCGCTCGGCCCCATAATTCCCACAAACTCTCCTTTCTCTATCCCGGTTGAAACACCCCGGAGAGCGTGAACCTGTACTTCACCCATGTGGTATGTCTTCGTCAGGTCGTCAGTCTCGATGATCATCCGTTCACCAACTCAAGTATCTCCGTACTGGTTGTCCGGTATGCCGGAATCACTCCGGCAACGAGGGACACTATTCCGAGGGCACAAAACGACGGGAAAATGATCGAGAAATCCATTACCGGGTAGACGAGGCCGGCAGGAAACTGAAGCGGTGATGCCTGGAGATATTCCCTGATGAGGCTGAAGATACAAAATCCAAGAAGGGCACCGGAACAGAAGATGAACACCACCTGGATGAGATAATCCCAGATGATATCCTGTTCTGGAATTCCGATAGCTTTGAGAATCCCGATCTGACGCCGTTGATTGATAGTGTTGATGTACACAATTATGAATATCACAATACATGCGATAACAAGGGAAAAAACTGACATTAACCGGGTTAACAGGTTGAAACTCTTGATCGCATCTCCAATTACTCCTTCTCCTTTTTCTGCACTGGTCTTTACCTTCTCTCTGATACCGAACTCCATTAGCCTGTTTTTTGCCGTTTCAAGGTCATTTCCCGGAATGATGGTCACCAGTATCGAGGATGATTGATCCCGCAGTCCGAGCACTGAACCCATCTCTTTCCGGGTAATAAATGCCTGGGAATCAGTGTTGATGGATCCGGTTTCAAAAATACCGCTTATGGTCATCTTCCTGGTTTCCCCGTTTGAATAAGTAACCGACAGGGAATCTCCGGTACGGACACCCCCAAGTGATTCCATCTTGTCTTTGCTCTCATCCTCGTTGCCGGCCAGGATACTACCGAGCAGGATCGTATCGGTATCACCATCGGTAAGGTATCTCCCTTCGGTTATCTTTCCTGGCAGGTTGATTACCTTCCTGTCGTCCGAAGGAATTATTGCAACAACTCCCCGTGAGAGGGTCTTCGTATCAGAAGTCAGTGAACTGCTCACTGTGGTATGTGAAGATGCGGCTGCAATTCCGGGAACCCGTTTTATCATCCGGATCTTCTCCCTGGTATCGGTAATGAACGGGGTGTCATCATCAGGGTCGATGACCAGGTTCCCGTACTGATAATCAGTTACCTGACGGGTGTACGCACCGGTGATCCCGCCAACCAGTGACGGAAGAAATACCATGAGTACAAAGGACATTGCCACAACCAGGATGGTGAGGGTCAATGTTCCTTTGTTGCCCCGTCTGATTGCCCGGGATGCCAGGTAGAAGGGTATTGAAACCCTCTTCATACCGATTTCCCCTTTCTTCTCCAGAAGAAGAGCCCGACGGTCCCAATAGCGATGATCAATAAGATCGGCAGGATAGGAAGACCGGGTTTATCAGATACGGTAATTGCGATAGTATCCCGGAGAATCGCCGGCTCATTGCGGGAGGAGATAGTGATCGGGATTGAGAGATCTCCTGCTGGTGCATGCTGCAGGTAGAACACTGCAGGAGCATCATTATCAGGTTCTATCTTTCCCACAAAGGCCTCATTTGTCCCGTTGATCCCTGTCTCTATACGCGCCTTCACTCCATCTGCATCACCGGTACCCGTGTTCTCGATCCTGACAATCAGGGAAAACGGACTTCCTTCCTGAACCCTGACCGGATCAGTGGTTACCGCAGATACGGAGAGTTCGTGCTGACCGGTGACCCTGACCGGAATCTCTTCGTTCTGTTCACTTATCCGGCCTGATGCCGAACTGAACCTGATATGGCACCTGACCGGATGAATCCCCTCGGTGGCTTCCTCACTGGTGATGATCTCAATATTTACTGGTGTTTCATCTCCGGGTCCAAGCCGCCCGAGATGTACCGATCCCGGGCTGGTGAGTGATACTTCCTGGTTATCTGATGTAATGTTCAGAAAAATTTCACTTGCTGCTGTTTCGCCGGTGTTTCTCAGGATTATTTTTCCCCTAGCACTCTCTCCTGGAATAACCCTGTCCGGGAACTCTTTCCTGATTTCAATGGCAGGATTCCGCTGAATTAGTCTGTCGTCGTTGACATTGACCGGGATAGGGTACTTCAGGCTTCTGCCTCCCTGGGTGGCAATATGTAGTTCGGGAAAATAGATGCCTGAATTTTCCGGTGCAGTTACCATGAATGTGAGTGTGATTGACTGGCCTGGACCTACTTCACCGATCCTGCGGTAATCACCCGAATCAACCTGCAACCCATTACCAAAGAGTTGGACATCATCGATATATGCATTGATATCCTTCGTCTCGGTCACCGATTCAGCGAACTCACCCGATGATTTCGTGGTCATGGAAGCTGCTCCGGCAGTATTGGTGACTGTGGCAGTGATGAGTGCTGTCCCGCCGGGCATGATGACTTCAGGCCGCACCTGGTAATCTGATATCACCATGGTTGGCTCACTCGCTGTGCAGATCCCGGTGTATCCGGTGAACAGAAGTCCGGATACAATCATCAGGAGAATTATCCTTATCAGAGAACCTGTTCGTGGTATGCGGGATGATTCTCCGGGAGTCTCCCTTAATCCTGACATGCGTGTCATGTTATCTGACACATGTGTCAGTATCCTTCATAAATGTAACTGACACCGGTGTCATTATTCAGTCCCAGTGAAAATATATGAGTATGCCCCGGGTTGTTCCTGAATACAAGGATGAGTTACGAAAAAAAATTCTTGAGACCGCAACAGAACTCATTCTTGAGAACGGGTACAAAAGTGTCAATATGGGTGATATTGCTACAAAGGCAGGGATATCACGGCCGACCCTGTACCTCTATTTCAAGGATAAAAAAGAACTCTTCATGGCGACCCTGAAAAATCTGATTGAAGAGGTGGGTTCTGCTGCCGAGGATTCCCTGGCATCAGATAATGCTACCCCTGATGGCGGTTTTTTTGATCTCGTCACTGAGCGGTACGGAACCCGGTTTTCCATCTTTTTTGAGATCATGAATGAGACAGAAGTAGATCCTCAAATGGTTGAAGAGATCAGCCGGTTACATGAAATGATCCTAAAGCGGATGGCAATTCAACTGGAAAGACGGATTCCCATTTGCAGAGAGATAGTGGATCCTTATATTGTTGCCAACTCACTTCTGGCCCTGTTCATAGGTCTACAGATCCGGAAAAAACTGGGTCTGCCTCCGGAGAAAGCAAGGGAATCCTGGAATACCGTGATCAAATCCTTGTCAAATGGGATAGTCTGACTGTGTCTATTCCTTTCTCCTGAATTTATGAGGTATGCAATTGAAGAGTATCTCCTTCTAATTTACGGGGTACCCGACATCAGCACACAGATAATCCATCTGGATCCATCTTTTTCAGCATGCCTGGTGTGTTCGATCCCTGATTTAATAGCATTCCTCCCCTATTTCCTTCCGTCAGGGTTGAATGTCGTATAACTTTGGATCTTTTTTGTATCAACAAGCAGAATTTATCTCTTCGAAAACTTACACTTCATATGGTTACCGATATTCAACGTTATTTCATTGTCATATGGCTTTTAATCCTGACAGGAGTTTTCACTCCGATTACTGCGGTACAGGCTCCATCTTCTCTCCAGGATCTGACATATCTGACTGAAGAGTTCCCTCCGTTCAATTACCTGGATAACGGGACTCCGACTGGTCTTGCGGTGGA
>NZ_JAJRBM010000001.1 GCF_028679455.1 Methanospirillum sp.
GACCCAGAACTTTTATTAATTTTCTGTTTTTAATTCGTCCATTTCATCATCTTTTTATTGATGAAATATGGTTCACAGAATCATAAATTGAAAAGGTTATATGGTTCTATGATGAGCCTATAGCAGACGTGAGATCCGGATCGATCACATATCTACCCAAGCGGGGAACAACCGGGCTTATTATCCGGGTACTATCGATAGTAAATCAAGCGTTGTCTCTGTATTTTTCTCTGCAGCAGGTTTTTGGAACTGAATGTAGGATGGATATGCTCCAGATATCCGATACTACGGCTGAAGGGTCTTTTTTGGCAGAGGGCAAAATCCTATCGCCTTTTTTCATGCCAGTGACCAGTACAACATACCGAATGCGATTCAACATCATATCGAGTTAATAGGAAAATATTATGAGCCGGAAATGGGTGTACGATTTTACTGAAGGTGACGGGAAGAACAAAAAACTCCTCGGAGGGAAAGGAGCAAATCTGTGTGAAATGACGCAGATTGATCTCAACGTTCCTCCGGGTTTTGTCATAACCACTGAGGCCTGCCTGGCCTATCTGGATGATCCAGAACGAAAACTCCCTGAAGGAGTACTTGATCAGGTACATGCTAGCCTTGCCGAGGTTGAGAAAAAGACCGGACGAACCTTTGGTGGAAGAGAAAAACCATTATTGGTCTCGGTCAGGTCTGGGTCAGCCATCTCCATGCCTGGGATGATGGACACCATCCTGAACCTTGGTCTCAACAGCCAGACTCTCCTGGGTCTGATCAATGGTACCGGAAATGATCGGTTTGGATACGATGCCTACCGCAGGTTTATCCAGCTCTTTGGCAAGGTTGCACTCGGTGTTCCGGATGAGAAGTTTGATGCTGAGTTTGAGGCAGTAAAGCAGAAGGCCGGTGTAAAACACGATGTTGATCTTTCTGCAACCGACCTTAATGAAGTATGTGAACGGTTCCTGAAGGTGGTTCAACTCTGCACCCACAAACCATTCCCTGCTGATCCCTTTGAACAACTTGAGATTGCGATCAAAGCGGTCTTCAATTCATGGATGGGCAAACGTGCTGTGGATTACCGCCGTGAGTTTAAAATCACTCCGGAGATCGCAAATGGTACAGCCGTGAGTGTGGTCACCATGGTCTTTGGAAACATGGGGAATGACTCTGCCACAGGGGTAGGGTTTACCCGTGATCCCGGCACCGGTGAGAATGTGATGTTTGGGGAATACCTGGTGAACGCTCAGGGTGAAGATGTGGTTGCCGGTATCAGAACACCCAAACCAGTTGCAGCCATGGCTGAAGAACTTCCCAGACTGTTTGGCGAACTGATGGAACTTCGCCGCAAACTTGAGGGCCACTATAAGGAAGTGCAGGACTTCGAGTACACCATTGAAAAGGGTATCCTGTACTGCCTGCAGACCCGGAATGGGAAGATGAATGCAGCTGCGCTCGTTCGCAGTTCGGTGGAGATGGAGAAGGCAGGGCTTATCGACAAACGTCAGGCTCTTCTGCGTATCAATCCGGAAATATTGAACCAGCTCCTCTTCCCCCGTCTTGATCCAAAAAATTCGAATAAACCGGTTGCTAAAGGGCTGCCGGCATCACCAGGGGCAGCCATCGGGATTGCGGTTTTTGATGCAGACCGGGCTGAAAAACTCGGAAGAACCGGTGAGCGGGTTATCCTGGTAAGGGAAGAGACCAAACCTGAAGATATTCATGGCTTCTTTGCATCCCAGGGGATCCTTACCAGCAGAGGGGGAAAAACCTCGCATGCTGCGGTGGTAGCCAGGGGAATGGGAAAGCCATGCGTTTCAGGAGCTGAAGGGATTGTCGTTGATATCCAGATGCGGGTAGCCAGGGTCGGTGATTATGAATTTAGTGAGGGAGATCTGATCACGATCGATGGAACCACCGGTTTAGTGTACCTGGGGGATGTTCCAATGATCGAGACAGAGTTCTCAGACGAACTTAAGATCCTGCTCTCCTGGGCTGATGACGTAGCAACGCTCAAGGTCATGGCTAATGCAGACACCCCTGATGATGCCCAGCGTTCCCTGAAATACGGTGCTATGGGTATCGGCCTGTGCCGGACTGAACGTATGTTCAACGGGGTTGAACGGTTGCCGATCATGGTGGAGATGATCATTGCAGAGACCAAAGAGGATCGCAAGGTTGCCCTGGGAAAGCTCCTCCCGATTCAGCGTGAGGATTTCAGGCAGATCTTCGAGGTTATGGCACCCAGGCCGGTAACAATAAGACTGCTTGACCCTCCGATTCATGAGTTCCTCCCGACCGAACGCCAACTGGTTGATGAGATCAGTGATCTCCGGAATCTGAGGGACACCATCAAGGGCATGCGGGTTCTTTCTGATGCAGTTACTTTCATGAATATCTCTCCAGGCACCGGACATCTGGTTCAGGAATCAACCGATCCTGAACTGGTAGATGCGGTAATTGCCAAGAAAGAGACGATGCTCAAGAAAGTCCGTGCCCTGCATGAGGTTAATCCGATGCTCGGGCACCGCGGTGTCAGACTTGGACTTACCTTCCCGGAGATCTACGAGATGCAGATCCGGGCTATTCTTGAAGCTGCGGCAGAATGCCAGAAAGCAGGTGTCGAGGTACACCCCGAGATCATGGTGCCCCAGGTTTGCACTGCTCAGGAACTTAAACGGGTGAAGGAATGGGTTGAAGAGATCCGGAAAAGTGTTGAAGCAGCAAATGGTCTAACACTGGTCTTTAAATTCGGGTCCATGCTTGAGGTTGTCAGGGCATGTATGCGGGCAGATAATCTTGCTGAAGAGGCCGAGTTCTTCTCATTCGGAACTAACGATCTCACCCAGGCAACCTTCTCCTTCTCGCGGGAAGATGCTGAAAATAAATTCCTGCCGATGTATAACATGAGTAATATCCTTCAGGATAACCCATTTGAAGTTCTTGACGTTAAAGGAGTCGGCAGGCTGATGAAGCAGGCAGTAAAATGGGGACGTCAGGTCAGACCTGATATGAAGGTAGGGATCTGCGGTGAGCATGGAGGGCATCCTGCCTCAATTATTTATTGTCACAACATCGGTCTGTCCTATGTTTCATGTTCAGGTCCCCGGGTTCCGATTGCCCGACTCGCTGCAGCCCATGCAGCACTTCTCGATAAAGTCTGATATATTATGCCATTTGAGGCATTCACTTTTTTCTGGCTAAATCCAATGTTCTGACCGCAGCTCAGAGAGAAAAACCATATCTCTCTGATGCATACTATAACGCAGAATTGGTGATGACGAATAATACGATTCAGGCAAAACGGGATCCGGAATACCTGATCGAGATGAGTGAGTATCTCAACGCACTTGCGAATCCCACACGCCTTCAGATTCTATCCGCACTCGAGATTAAACCTCTTGAACTGAAAGAGATTACAACCATCACTAAAACCAGTTATGAAAATATTCGTAAACATCTGGATAAACTGGTTCTGGCAGGTCTTGTAAGAAAAGATGCGGGAATGAGTTCAGAGACCATGACCGGTGTACATCCGGTATGGAAATATTCACTTGCTCCAGGAGGACTGGAAGCGATCATCACCAACCTTTCCATGTTTTCAAAGGTCACCCTCACCATCACCCATACTGAATTAGCGGAGCAACTAAAAACGGTCCGGTCAGAACTTGCTGATCAGTTCGGCCAGAAGTCTC
>NZ_JAJRBM010000106.1 GCF_028679455.1 Methanospirillum sp.
CTACTTTCCGCAAGCAGTGCAGAAGCCCCCTGATTATAAAAGGTTATATTCCCGGTTGAGTCCGTCTCAAAAACTGGTTCTGGGAGCATATCTGCAAGTTCACGAAAGTGTCGCTCACTCTCTTCAAGCGCCTGTTCATAGAGTTTTTGCTCGGTTTTATCCCGGATAATAAGTAACGTTGACGGATCTCCAGCCTGGGTGATTGGAATCGCAATCAGTTCGGTAAATATTTCTTTACCGGAGATACTACGCATCACTGCCTCGCAGGAATGAGGAGACCGGATAGAAATGCTCTGTGAGAGCATTTCAGTAACCACAGGATATGATGTATCATTAAAATACTCATTCGGAGGTCTTGTCATATACTCGTCATATGAGTGGACCTCAAATAACCGCAGTGCAGCAGGATTGAGGTAAACCGGATGATTTCCAGAGGAGAGAATCGCTATCGCATCAGGTGATGACTCAGAAAGTTGCATATATCGTTCTTCACTTTCAATAAGCGCATCACGGAGGGCATCTTCAGCCTGAATTCTGGCAACCACATTTCCGATTTGTGATACAATCGTCTCCAAAGAACCCCGACAATCAACAGGAACTTCACTGATCGAATCAGAACCAAGGACGAACCAGCCGATAACTTCATCATAGCGTTGAACGGGAACAAAGGCCATGGAGAGAAATGGAATATCATACTTGTTGAGATCAGTCTGACTATAATACCGGGAAGTCCCGGCCAAAAGGGCAAGCAGATCAATATTATCATTCTGCCACAATTCCAGGAACTGGATCAATGAACGACGGTGAGGACCACACCCGTATACCATCTTTACCGTACCGGTAATACGGTCACGAAGATATACCGAACCAGTCTCCATTCCGGTAAGTTGAATGACTGATTTGAGTGACTGTTCAAGAACCAGATCCACAGAGGATACCATCGCCATTTCTAGGGCCAGATCCCGCTGGATAGACTCCTGTCGTGCCACTTCTTTCTGGGCACTGATATCACGACCAACTGCCAGAATTTCCCGTGGCTCAAATGAGGAATCAAAGAGAACCCGCAAGGTCCAGTGCAGATAGGATACCAGGCCATCGGGGAGGATCAGTCTGATTTCACCATGCACAACCGGATAATCAGGATCACAGAGATCAGGGCCTGATCTCAAATTATCGCCGGCATCACCGAAGAGTGAAAAAAAATCAGCACCAACCAATTGATCCGCACTTCTGGTGAGATACGATGCAAATGATGTATTCACAAACCGAATGGTCCCAACTGGGTCTATCTGACAGATAAATTCGGTTTGATCCTCTACAACTGCCCGGTATAACTGCTCACTCTCAAGAAGGGCCCGCTCAGCTCTGAAATGGCGTGCCGCTTTTCCAATATCATGCGCGAGTTCGGCAAAGAGTTCTTCAGCATTCCCTCCTTTTTGCAGATAGAAATCAGCACCGTTATTTATTGCGTCGATGACAACTTCTTCCCGACTTTTTCCAGTGAAGACAATGACCGGGATATCTGAATCTACCTGCCTGATGGCCTTGAGAAGGGTGATGCCATTCATTTCAGGCATATCATAATCGATCACCAGACAGTCATAGGAAAAGAGCCGCCCACTCTGAACAGCGTCTCCAGGATCGTCGGTGATATCAACCTCAAGAGAATGAATAATCGTCAGATAATCGCGTATCGCCTGGAGCATAGCCGGCTCGTCATCAATAAAAAGAACACGGACGACAGGTTCTGACCCCATGGTTACTACCTAGTAATTAGCGCCAATGTCCCCACAATGACTTGAAGTTGGTTTTTTACTTTGCGACACTACGATCATACTTATCTTATCCGAATTAGTACAATGATACGTTACACAGAAGCATTATGAAGCAACACACATATTTTCTTCTGCTTGGTCTCATAGCCCTGATAGAGGTTTGTATATTTATATGGTCTGTTGAACATCTTGAACCATGGGTAATGATGGTTGCAGTAATTGTAGGAATACTTGCTGCATGGATCATCAGACAACTCGTTGATGAAGTAATTACCGATGAACGGACTCACCTGATCACTGAAAAGGCGTCCTTACGAACATTACAGGTCCTCGGAGTGATTCTGTTCTCGTATGCTCTTGGCGGGGTTGTTATCAGCCTGAGGGGGGAAGTATTTGGACCGTTCTCCTATCAGGTCGCCAGATTTTCATTTCTCCTCATGTTCATCGTATTTCTGATGATCATTGTGTACGTCCTTTTCCTCTCCTGGTATGAACGAAAATACGGAGCCGGGGGGGAGGATGAAGAATAAGATCAAAGTCTTTCGTGCTATGAACGATCTCACTCAAGAGGATCTGGCTGAAGAGGTAGGGGTGACCAGGCAGACAATATTAGCGATTGAAAAAGGTAAGTATGATCCGTCACTAGAACTAGCATTCAAAATAGCATACCGGTTCGGAGTTCATATCGAGGAAATATTCTCATATGAAGCACCATTGGCAGATCAAAACGACCCTGATGGACCCAGATGATCACTATCTGTGGTCCTTTCGA
>NZ_JAJRBM010000107.1 GCF_028679455.1 Methanospirillum sp.
CCGACACCTACCCCCACTTGAACCTGATTATCCTGACACGATTTTCAGAACATGATCTTTGAGGATCTTTACTATTCGATCAAAATGTTCCTCTTTCCACCAGAATTCTTCAAAATTATTAAAATATTCTGCTTCTGCTTCTTCAATCAGAGGTTTTCCACATCGACTGCAGAATCGATCCAAAGGCTCGTTCATGTACCTGCAGGATTTACACAGGCCCGGTAGTTCATCTTTAAAGTACTGCAAAAAAGCATCTTCAACAATTGCGGTTACGGATTTTCCTTCTGATTTCGCTTTATCTTTAATTTTTTGTATCAAAAAATTCGAAATCCGGGCTGAAAAATGTTCCTTGTTATCTCCCATTGTGTTAGACATAATGTGCAACAATATGTGAAACTTTGTTGCATATTATAGTTACCCAACCTAAAGTATTCCTGAAACGTGTACTTATTTTCTGGACCCTTTGATTCTGATGAGTAATGAGTGAAATGCGAATGGAGATCAGCACATTTACAATCTCAACTCAGATCTTTGAACACATCTAAAAATTATGAGGTCAGATTCCTGACCAACGTATCCACATATACTCTGGAATCACCTTCTTTTCGCATTACTATCGCTTCGATGATGTTTTCATCGATGATATGATACAGGACATACGTAGGCGCCGCACTTGCTAGGAATGCATCAGTCTCTCCATTGAAAATTCCTGAGATCTTCATAACCGGAGGAGTTGTCGGATCATCCGAATGCCGGGTTGCAGTAAAGAACGGGCCAGTTTGGTCTGAATAGGCCATCCATTCGGTATCACTGGCCTCGGTATGGGTAATGGTCCCATTCTGAATCACCGTTCGGGCTGTGATATTCCAGTCCCCAGCCAGGTCAGGATATGTTGCCGGTGAAATATCCGGAGTTTGTGCATTTCGGGTCAACTGACGGTCGAGCACAAAGGTCTCATCATCATCCTGTGGATGAACAACCACGTAATGAATGGAATCTTCACCCGTGATATCACCCACATAATATGCATGACTATCAGTTACCGCGTAAAATCTCCCGTTTGTACTGGTAACTCCGAATATCTTCATCTGAACCAGAGTTCCGTTTTCCTCCGGAACCTGAATAAGACCGGAAAAGAGGCTTCCCTGTTGATCCGTTATGGTTACCGTTCCCACCACAGCGGTCCCGTTTTCTCTTCGCTGTGAGGTAGTATTCCAGGTTCCGGTAAGATTAACCGGTTCAGGGATTACTCCTGATGGCTGAGTGCCGTTTTTTACCAGGTGAGCCGCAATCACCAATGGGCCGTCGTTGGGGAAGAGCATATAATCCATATATTCATGATCAGAGAGCATCTCTCCAAAAGAGATCCCGGATCTGTCATGGTCACGCCAGAAGTACTTTCCATCTGATGAGATCACCCCGGCATTTGGCTCCTGTGTCACCGGTCCGTTTGCCGACTCACGATATGATTCATTTCCTGCGAAAAATCTCCCCTCCTGAGTGAGCGTGATCTGGTATTCCTGAATGCCGGTTGCATTCTCATACCCTCCTGATTCAGAATATGTATCAACTGAGATTCCATCCCAGGTACCGGTCAGATTTGGTACCTGATCCGCACCTGCCGGAGCCATCCATACCCATAGGACGAGGAATGCCAGAAGAGCAACTCCCCGATGATTCATGATACTGTCCGTCATCTTCTATCAATGGTGATCTCGGGATGGCGGTATAAATAATTTCGGCTTTTTGATCGGTAACCCGTACCACTTATCAGGCTCATACACAATCATCCCCGTATTGGCAGGTAAAAAGGATTAGAAACCTGTCAAACAAAGGTTGCCATTATCATTTCTTACCAATTTGTCCGGTGGGAAGGGACTCAGCCTCGATATACACACGGTTGATCTCCGGATATGCCCTGCGAAGGTCAGCTTCAATCCGACCAATCGAGTCATGCATCTGTTCTGCGGTAGTACCTTCCACAAAACAGACCCCCATATTCACGAGCAGATCGGTTGGTCCCATGTACATCGTGAGAATGTCTCCCGCTCTCCTGACTGCCGGATCCAATTCAACCCGCCTCCTGATATCAGCAAGTTCAGCAGGGTTTACCCCTTCACCCAGAAGCAGCCCCATACTCCGGGATGCAAGAACTCCGGCAACACTCATGAGAAGCAGACCGATTGCCACTGATGCCAGTCCGTCAAGATACGGATTCCTGAGTATGTGTCCAAAGAACAGTCCGAGAAATGCAAAAATGAGACCGAGCAGGGCCGCACTATCCTCCAGTACGACGGTGTACAGGCTCGGGTCTTTTGACTCATGAATATACTGCAGCGAACTCATCTCTCCTTTTGCTTGCAGAAACTGCTTCATTGCCACTGAAAAGGATCCTGCTTCAACAAGGAAGGAGATACCAAGCACCAGGAACGCTACGGTGGGATCGCCCATTTCAGTATCAGGGGTGACTGAGACGATATGGGAGAGCCCTTCATACACCGACATCCCTCCGCCGATACCAAAGATGGAGACCGCAACGATATGAGTCCAGAAATAGAGCGATTTTCCGTACCCAAAGGGGTGGCTTTCATCAGCAGGCTGCTGGGCACGTTTCATGCCGAGCAGGACCAGACCGCCGTTACCGGTATCGACCACCGAGTGGATCCCCTCTGAAATCATGGCCGAAGATCCGGTGACAGCCGCTGCTGCAAACTTTATGAGAGCAATTATCAGGTTTCCGGCAATCGCTGCAATGACTGATAGTTTTGAGCCGCTATGTGATGTCATGTGATATCTTCTCTCTTATAGGATCCACCTGCTGATCCATCGGCTCCCGCGATGAACAGATCCGGATCTCATGAACTATCCAACCAATTGCAGATGAAATGGTAAAGAGTTATTGAAAAATGGTTCGATTCATCTCCAACTGGAAGATCTTTAGAGATCCCTCCTCTTCCCTTTCTCTCTGGTTTGTGGTTTTTGATAGTACATGATGAATCAGATTTCATCTCAAAGCAATATTTTAAATATGGTAGAAGATAACTTCCTACTAACGGATCAGATCCGTTCAGGAATAATCAGATTCCCTATCGCCAGGTTTATCTGTATGAAACGCGGTACGGCATCAGTATTATCGGTGGTCTAACAGGTGATTTAGAAATGGAAATTGATACAGGAGCAACGGCATGGGTGTTAGCCTCCACAGCCCTGGTAATGATTATGACACCAGGTGTCGGGCTCTTCTATGGCGGGCTGGTGCGAAAGAAGAATCTCATCAATATGATCGCTCTTTCACTCGTAGCATTCGCGATAGTCAGCCTTCAGTGGGTCTTGTTCGGATATTCACTCGCATTCGGCCCGGACATTGGAGGTTTTATCGGTTCACTGGCAAACTTCGGTCTTGCCGGAATCGGTCAGGAGAGTGCAGTAATTGCCGGCGTGGATCTGCCGATTCCTGCACTCCTCTACATGGTCTTCCAACTGGTCTTTGCGACAGTGACGATGGCAATCATCACATCAGGAATGGCAGAACGGGTAAAATGGTCTGGATTTGTGATCTTTGCCCTGCTCTGGACTACCCTGGTATATGATCCGCTTGCTCACTGGGTCTGGGGTGGTGGCTGGACTGCTCAACTGGGTGCACTCGACTTTGCCGGAGGCACGGTTGTACACATCAGTTCAGGATTCGGAGCGCTAGCCGTCGCACTGGTGATTGGTAAACGGATGGGATTCGGTGAACACTCTATGGAGCCCAATAACATTCCGATGACGCTTATCGGTGCAGCCTTACTCTGGTTCGGCTGGTTCGGGTTCAACTCAGGAAGTGCCATTGCAGCCAATGGTCTTGCCGCCAATGCATTCGTAGTGACGAACACGGCGGCAGCAGCAGGTGCGATTGCCTGGATGCTGGCCAGTTGGATCCGGGGGAAACCGTCCTCACTGGGGCTGGTATCCGGAGCAGTAGCAGGATTGGTAGCCATCACTCCGGCAGCAGGGTTTGTCGACACCATGAGTTCCATCATCATCGGAGCAATAGCAGGGGTACTCTGTTATGGAGTCATGCTCTTCCGAATCAGGAAAGGACTCGATGAGAGCCTTGATGCATGGGCAGTTCATGGTATGGGCGGCCTGTGGGGAGCTCTTGCGACCGGTATCTTTGCGGTTGCTGTAGTAGGAGGAAAAGACGGGCTCCTGGCAGGGAATGCGACTCAACTCGTCTCCCAATGTGTCGGAGCATTTGCAGCAATTGCATATGCATTCGTCGTGACCTACGTGCTGGCACTGGCTGTAGAGAAAACGATAGGTCTCCGGGTAACAGAAGAAGAAGAATATGTCGGATTAGATATCTCCCAGCATGGAGAGAGAATTCATTAACCAGGTGTACCATGCAACTCATCAAAGCAATTATCAAACCAGAACGGCTCGATGCAGTAAAAAATGCCCTTGAGGAGGCAGGTTTCTTCGGTATGACAATTACCGAAGTTCAGGGACGGGGAGAACAGAAAGGTATCAATCTCCAGTACCGGGGCGGATCGATCCTGGTGGATCTCATCCCTAAAATTGAGATTGAACTGGTAGTAAGCGATGCAACCGTTGATCCGGTCATTGAAGCAATCAAGAAAGGCGCCCATACCGGAAAAATCGGAGATGGACGCATCTTCATTATGCCGGTTAGCAGATCGATCAAGATCAGAACCAATGAAGTAACCAACGACTGAAGGATCAGATTCATACAAACCGGATCTGGTTTGTCCTTCACCGGATTACTTCACTAATTTTTACTTTCATGAAGAATTAGCAGTACAGATGATGAACAACGTATCAGCGAAATCGGAGGAATAATAATGAAAATAGTAACTGGAATTTTGATAGCACTCATTGCGTTAGTAACTCTGGCGGGTTTTGCCGCAGCAGACTGGCTTCCAAACCAGACACCAGAAAATCAGGTCTTTTCTATCGACACCGTCATTGATGTAACCGGTGCAGTTGACGATAAGTCAACCATGTCTTGGGTCATTGCATCACCTGATTCAATACCTGAAGGAATTCTTGGAGCAGGACAGTCAATTGCTGATGTAACCTATAAGGATGCAATCCTTACCAACGGCGGAAAACTGGCAGAGAACAAGAATTTTGACTTCAACTCCCAGGATCAGGAGAATGGCTTGTATAATATCGAGTCCCAGAAAGTTCTGACCTACGCCAGCACTGAAGGTGCCCATATGGTTGGCGAAGAAGAGTACACCCTGAGTGTAGCAGGAAACTACTCAGGTACCGACGATACTATCCGTTGTGTCTTCTCTGATAACCATGGAGGTCTGCTTCCGGCATTCTGTAACATTGTTTCAGCCAAAAGTTCTCTGGTAAATGTCAACAGTGCTCAGATCTCTACCAAAGGACAGATCCGTGCCGTTGCCGAAACTGCTGATATTCCGGCAGGTCTGAACTACCAGATCGCAGTGACTCCTGACGCAAACTCAGGAAGCGGCTTTGCAGAAGGAACGGTAAAGACCATCTTTGCGGGAAGTATCATGGAAGCCCGTGATGGTGGAGACGATAACTATGCCCTTGATGGCAGTACCGAAGATGGAGAAGCAACCTGGAACAAGACCTCTGCAGAAAACACCTGGAAAGACAGCACTGAAGTAACCGGTGGAATCAAGACATTCCAGAAGGCCTTTGGGTACCAGTCTGGGATCGCATCGTTAACCTGAATTTCAACTCACCCTTTTTTTCGCCTGGTTCAGACCAGAATTAATGGACCTGATAGTATTCCAGAATGAGAGGTTCGATACCGTTTCGGTTCATGAAAGGGCATAACCGGTATCATCAGGCTATCACAGCATGAAGTTCATCTGATTGAACCGATATCAAGAGATCGGATTCTATCACCCGGATAATTCAGGTTTTCTCATCCGGGTGTTTCGCCATCTTCCTACAGGGATGTATATCTCAAATCTTGCCCCCATTCCTACCTTGCCGGTATCTTTGATAGTAATATGACTAAAGGTAAGGATCTCCTGGATAAGAAGGAGTCCAAGACCGGTATTCTTACCAAACCCTTTCTGAAATATCTTATGCTTATCTTCATCTGCTATTCCCACCCCGTTATCAGCCATAATGAGAACTCCCCCATCTTCACCTGATTCAAACGAGAAGCAGATATGAGTGACTGATTTTCCATGGCGCAGGGCATAATCAACGAGATTATAAATAACCTGTCCGAACATCGGATCCGCGAATATCTCAAGATTCTGGGTATTATCGAGAGTAACTACCTGGCTGCTATTCAGGCTGTCACGGGTCTTGGCTATAATTGCTGAAACCTGATGCCATACCGGTTCCTGAATGCCCATTTTTTCATATAGTGTGTAAATTTTTTCCAGTCATAGTATACTCGGCACCATGGTATTGCAGGTAACCTCAAGAAAGCAGAGGTTCACTAAATCAGGTCAAAGAGTTTAGGATATAGCGCTAATTCTCAATCCGGATGTATTTATCCGTAATCATGCAGGAATCAGGAGGGATTCCCCCCGGCACTGAAATATTCACTGACCGAGAGGTTCCCGCTGGCAAGAGTTCTTCCTGATACCGTGCCGTTACCATCGAGCCGGTGATATAGGTCAATCATTCCTTCCTCGTCCATAATGGGTGTTCCCGGAATGGAGAGTGATCAGCTGGGACAAATTTTACGCCTGAGTATGCCTTATGCTCCGGTGGTCATCCCGGAGTCAGTACTCGTATAATTTGAGAATACGCAGGCAACCGGGTGGGTTGCATATTTCCGGACAGAAACGACTCTTTGGTATCTATCCATCCGGTATCATACATAAATCATAAGAAATATCCGAACAGCATGTCTGATCTGATCTATGAAAGATCAGTTCCCTTCTGCTTTTCCCCGTGACCCGGAGCCCCACATCTCCCTCGTCCTCTCCAACTGGTTTGAAAACTTCAAAAAAAGCCCTGAATACCAGTCAATCGGGAAAGACGGCCATATATGTGCAGAAGAGATTATCACTGATCTGACCGGATTCATGCTCTATTACCATGATACCGCTCCCATGCAGTGGACTGAGGACCGCGTCGAACACTGTCTGATGACTGACTACCCCAGAAGTCTCTTCCGGGACGATGGAAACGTCTTTTTTATTCCAATCGTCCTTACCTCGTTCTTCAGGTTCCTGGGGAGGACACGGATGTTTCCCCATGCAACCCGTATTGCGAAGCGGATTGAAGTGATGAGAGATGACTTTCACGATAAGATGGATGATGTCGATCTCTATAGCATGAGAAAATCCCTCTTCATCGCTGCCGAAGAAGATGGTATCGATCCTGAAGATTATGAAGCCGTCCTCGGATATCTGAGTGATACCGGTGACCGCGAGATGGCAGGGGAAGATCCGGCGGTAACCGAGGATATGTTTACTTTCATCTCAACCTGGCTGATTCCGTTCTCTGACTCACGGGAGGCTGCGGGAATCACAGACGTAACCGGAAATGACGTGATCGAGATCGTCATCATCATGGCCTCATCTCTGATCAAAGACGGAAAGGATCCTGACAGGTGGGATCCGAAACTCCTGGCAGAAACCATCACCGGTTTTATGTTCAACTATCCGATGGGGAGGAAAAAGAAAGAAGCCATCGTTCCGATACTTCATGCATTCTTCACCTACCTTGGAGAAGAGAAACTCCACCCGAAAGGACAGGAGATAGCAGATACCATCTCTGGCCTGAATGGGAAGTTGCCTTGCGAATCAGAAAACGCATACCTGGGGGCAGCCGCCGAGATCGTGATGAATCACCTGGTGAAAGAAGGGATCATGCTCCATGACGAGGAGAAAGTGAAGAAGTATCTCAATAATAACATGGAAGAGATCTTGATTGACATGCTCCGATCCGGTGACCCGGCCCTTCTTGCGGAACTGGGAAAAGGGATCATCGGAAGAGAGGTGTCGGGAACCGGGTATGAATCCCGGACACCTGATGTCACCGATCTCTCACCAGCCCAGAAAAAATGGTACGACATGATCACTGACATGACCGATTCGTTCTCTTATGAGCATCTTGACAGCGAATATGCAGTAATCTGCCAGACCGTGGCCTGCCGGCTGGCATATATGGATGACGGACGGGTTAGAAGGGGAAAGCCATCTATCTGGGCTGCAGGAATCGTTCAGGCTGTCGGACAGATGAATTTCCTCTCTGACCCCTCTTTTGAACCCTTCCAGTTGACAGAGGACATCTGCCGGTATTTTGGGACAAATAAGAGTACCACATCCCAGAAGGCAAAACTGATCCGCGATGAGACAGGGATGAATGATTTCTGGGATCCTGAGTTCTCAACTGAATACATGTTAAGCCTGGATCCGTTCAAAAAGTACCGGCTCTCCTGAACCTGTCAGAATCAGGGAGAGATCAGGGGATGATCTCCTGAAAACCCGTTATTTTCAGAAGATGAAAAAGGGTTGATGTATTGGTACTATAGGCTACCCCCGCCGCCTCCCCCGCCTGAAACGAAGATCTCCACGTTTTTCACCGGTGTTGCAGTTTTACCTATATATTCTGATCCATCAGGTGCACGATACAAGTCGTCCATCCCGTTCAGATCACTCGTGGCCTGGATCGTGTATTTCCCAGCCTCATAGATCTTTTTGCCGGTATTCGATTCTGCCCCGGTGTTCCATCCTCCGCCCGGTGCTGCAACGGTATGATCCTCACCCTCGCCAATCCAGTACCATTCCTTAGTGTCTACAGGAAGATTTCTCAAAGAGACTTTTTCTCCATCTGAACAGACAATGCCGGGCAGGGAATCCCCATCAGGGGTATTTACAGTCAGGCTGATGAATGTATCCTCTGGAGAATACCCGGCCCTGTTTGTGGCATTGTACATATTTGTCGTAATACGGAAGTTCACCTCGGAACCTTGTCGGACACGGGTGTTGGTGATATCCTCCTTAGTTGCAGCGTCCAGGATCTGTAATGAAATCCTTGGTTCATCAACGGCAAAGGCTACTTCCCCGGCACTCTTTCCATCCCACAGATACCATTTTCCAGAATTCCCCATAAATTCCATCGGGTCAACAAAGAACAATTCAGGGTCGGAAATTTTTTTCATATAATACCATTCATCAACGGCAGGATCATCCCCTGGTAACCAATACGCGATTGTATTGTAACCGCCCAGGGCGCCGGTGATATCAAGATCTCCTTCTCCGACAAATATTGTGTCACCAGGTGAGATCTTATTCACGACGGCAGTTGCACAAGAGATCATCGCAATCATGCATAAACCAATAGCAAGCACGAACAATTCTTTCTTCATGATACCTCTGTTGTATCCGGTCACCAGGATTGATCTCATTTGTAGAATCTGAAATTTCCGAATGAGTCAGAGTATTTTATTGTTACCTTATAAACATACTTATATTGATATTCCTGCTCTTCGAGGCCAGTTTTGATTTCCGCCTCTCTAATTCCCAATGATTTATCAGTGCCTTTTTGGAGCCTGAAGAAATAATCAGATATGAACCGAATCCGTTTGTATCTGTTGTTGACTGCGGTTTCTCGGCTTCATGATGATTTCACCCGCTTTGTGAGTGAACCAGGCCCGGTTGAGAACTGGTGGGAGGCAGTTTTTACTGGAAGAAGTAAAGAAGTACGATGGGGCCTTCGCTCTCTACGATCTGGCAATATAATAATTTCCTGATGACGAAAACCTGCACGAGAAAAGTACTGATATTGTCACGAGTCCGTTATTATTGTGGTCCGCTTGAAGTGTGTAAGAAGGCACGCGATATCAATCCAGATAATGCACTGACATGGCAGAATTATAGAGCAGTGAATGCTCAGCTTGGCAGATATGATGTAGCGATTGTGAAGGTTTCGGCTTAGTATTATGGGGCTGTCGCAAAATTAATTGAAATAAAATAGATATCGTTACCTGTTGGTGGAAATGGAGATAGTTCGAGAATAACTACCTGACCGCTATTCAGACTGTCCCTGGTCTTTGAAATTATTGCAGTAACTTGATGCCATACGGGTTCCTGAATGCCTATAAATGAGAGAACCAAAAATCACTACCGATAAGGAGGGGTCTATTTCAGTCTGAACCAGTCAGACTGTAACTTCAGTTCTTTTGCCATTTTAGCAATCTGATCTGATGAATGTGCAATGTTTCCGGTCTCGGCACTGGTCTGTTCCATTCCTGAAAGAACAGCCTTCATTCTTGATAGATTCTGTTCGCTCTCCCCACTCATCGCAGACATCCCTTCAAGGACCCGGTTCATTACGAACTGCTCATTCTCCATAGAATTACTGATGGAATTCATACTTCCACTGATCTGACCGACGGTGGTAATAATAGAGCCCAGAGCAGTAATCGTCTGCATTACCGTCTCAATCGCTTCACGAATCTCTTCGTATGATAACTTAATTGAATCAACCGTTTTTTGTGAACTGGCCTGGATGGTACTGATCAACTCTTCTATCTGAGTAGTTGCACCCTTTGATTGTCCTGCAAGATTTTTGACCTCCTGAGCGACAACTGCAAACCCTCTCCCATGCTCTCCAGCCCGTGCTGCTTCAATCGCTGCATTCAGGGCCAGAAGGTTTGTCTGACTTGAAATATCGGATATGATCCTGACAATCTTGTTAATCTCTACCATTTGCCCGTTGAGCTGAGTGATCTGCTCCATGTTTACCTCACTGATCTTCTCAACAGACTCCATCTTTTCGCTGGCAAAAGCTCCAAACGTTTTTGCCTGATTACCCTGAATTGAAGCTTCGGTAGCCTGCTGCATAAGGTCCCGGACAATCGCTACATTTTCCTCAATAGAAGAAGAGAGTCTCGTCACTTCCTGCGATATCTGCAATGTCCCATTCAACTGTGTCTGTGCCCCGTCCGTAGAAGCTCTGACCCGTTCTACTCCTTCATTAATAGATCTGGAGATTGACTCAGTACTGGAGAGCATAGCCTGGGTATTGGTGGTAAGGCTGCTAATAGAGACATTCAACTTTTCTATCAAAGCGGCCACGGTATTCAGAGCCTTGTTATAATCCTCTTTGATCTGGAAAAGCGGGTCATCTTTTTGAATAACGGCACGATAACTGAGATCTCCCTGTGCCATTCTGGCCATACCTCCTTCAAGATCATCAGCACTGCGGGAGAGCATATCTGAAAGTGCCCTGGATTCTGTCAGAAGTAGGGTAACCTCCTGCTCCTTCTCTTTTCTGGTCGTGATATCATTATACACGATCAAAAAATTTTCCAGGGTTCCTGAAATATTAAAGATCGGAATACCATACTGCTCAAGGGTGCGAACACCGATTGGAAATTCGATAACCAGTTCACCATAAGTCGTTTTTTGATATTTCATCAGTTCTTTCAGACCTTCTCCCGAGTGATCAAGAACTGTCAGATCCAGGGGGCTTAATTGGAGGATCTGCTCTCGTGTATATCCGGTATACTTGAGATATACGTCATTGGTCAGGAGAATACGCTCATTCTTATCGATGAGAAGAACCGGCATCGGGAGCTGCTGAACTATAGAGGTATTAAGATGCTCGAGTTCCTTTATCGCCTGCATCTTTTGCTCGAGTTCTGCTTCACTCTCTTTCCGGTCAATGTACGTAAAAAAAATATAGGCAATTGAATTAATAAGATAACACTCTTCCAGAAGGAATTTACATTAATGAAACAAAGAATTCTATTAAATATATAATA